>JBEQBS010000001.1:0-61654 GCA_041639675.1 Rubritepida sp.
CGCCCGGCATGTCCGGGAAGGAGCGGCCCATGGCCTCCGGGTGGGGCGGGCGTGGATGGGTGCGGTCGAGGCGCGGCATCGCTCAGCCCTCCGCCGTGATGCCGGCCTCGCGGATCAGCACGGCCAGCGCCTCCCGCTCGCGCTCCAGGTGGCGGGCGAACTCGGCGGGCGGGGAGCCGAGCGGGATGGTGCCGATGCCCTCCATCCGGCCGCGCACCGTGGCGTCGCCCAGCGCCTCGGCGAAGGCGGCGTGCAGGCGGGCGACGGCCTCGGGCGGGGTGCCGGCAGGGGCGAAGAGGCCGTTCCACTCCTCCAGCACCACGCCGGGCAGGCCGGCCTCGGCGAAGGTCGGCACCTCGGGCAGGGAGGGGATGCGGGCCGCCGAGGCGGCGGCATAGCCGCGCAGCCGGCCGTCGCGCACCAGGGCGGAGGCGGTGTTGACCGTGGCGATGGCGAAGGCGACCTCCCCGGTCAGCACGCCCTGCATGGCGGCGGAGCCGCCGCGGTAGGGCACGTGCTCCATCCCCTCGATGCCGGCGGCGCGCAGCGCCATGACGGCGGCCAGGTGCTGGCCGGTGGCGTTGCCGGAGGAGCCGAAGGCCAGCCGCGCCGCCTGGGCGCGGGCATGGGCGATGAAGGCCGCCAGGTCCGGCGGGCCGGAGAGCGGGGCGATCATCACCTGCGGCAGGCGGGTGAGCTGCGAGATGGGCGCGAAGCCCTGCGCGTAGTCGAAGGGCAGGCCGCGCAGGATGGAGGGGTTCACCACATGCGCCATGGCGTCCACCAGCACGGTGTGCCCGTCCGGCGCGGCGCGCGCGACCTCGGCCGCGCCGATGGAGCCGGAGGCGCCGGCGCGGTTCTCCACCACGATGGGCTGGCCCAGGATGCGCTGGAGCGGGCCGGCCAGCAGCCGGGCCGTGGTGTCGGTGCCGCCCCCGGGCGGATAGGGCGAGACGATGCGCAGCGGCCGGCTGGGCGCCCAGCCCTGGGCGCGGGCAAGGGCGGGTGCGGCCAGCAGGGCCAGGGCGAGGCGGCGCGTGGCGGGCATGGGCGTGTCCTCCTGTTGTGGCGGATGGGTGTAGGGCAGCCGATGACTTTGTATCAAGATGCCTTGAAGGACAATAATGCTGTTCGCGGACTTGCCCACCCTGAGGCGGCGCGCCACAAGGCGGGGATGAGCGAGCTACACGTCCTGCTGGCGCACCGCGTGCTGGACCACCTGCGCCGCGCCGCCCTGCCCGCGGGCCATCACCTGACGGAACAATCGCTGGAGGCGGTGCTGGGCGCTTCGCGCTCGCCCATCCGCGGCGCGCTGGCGCAGCTGGCCCGGGCCGGCGTCATCCGCGCCGAGCCGCCGCGGCGCGGCTGGTTCCTGGCCCACCCTGCGGCGGAGCTGCCGGACCCCGCCGCCCTGCTGCCCGCCCCGGCGGAGGAGGCAGCCTACCAGGCCCTGGCGCGGGACCGGCTGGCCGGCCGCCTGCCCGCCACGCTGAGCGAGACGGAGGGGATGCGCCGCACCGGGCTGACGCGCGACCGCCTGCGCCGCGTGCTGGAGCGCGCCGCGCAGGAGGGCTGGATCGAGCGCCGCCCCTCCAAGGGCTGGGCCTTCCTGCCGATGATTGACGGCCCGGACTCCTACGCCGAGAGCTATGCCCTGCGCCGCGCGCTGGAGCCGGCGGCGATGATGATGGACAGCTTCGCCATAGACAGCGCCCTGCTGCGCCGCCTGCGGCGGGAGCAGGAGCCGCTGGCGGAGCGCGGCTGGCGCGAGGCCGCGCCCGCCATCCTCTACGCCGCCAACGCCGCCTTCCATGAGGGGCTGGCGCGGCTGTCGGGCAACCGCTTCGTGGTGCAGGCGATGATGCGCCAGAACCAGCTGCGCCGCCTGGTGGAATACGAGGAGATCGCCGACCGCGACCGCGTGCGCCGGCAATGCCTGGAGCACCTGGAGATCCTGGCGCTGCTGGAGCGCGGGGAGCGGGCGGCCGCGGCGGCGCTGCTGGCGCGCCACCTGGAGCAGGCGGGCAAGGAGAAGGTGGAATGGCTGCGGCGGGGAATGGGCGCGTGAAGGGATGGCTCGCCATCGTCGGCTGCCGCACGACGCGCGAACGCAACGCGCGCGGCACCGGCATCGGGGTGTTCCGGGTGACGGAGGACGGGCCTTGGCAGGAGGTGGCGCGGCTGGACGGGGTGGAGAACCCCTCCTTCCTCGCCGCCGATGCGGCAGGCCGCACGCTCTGGGCCATCCATGGCGACGGCACGCAAGCATCGGCCTTCCGCATCGGCCCCGGCGGTGAGCTGGCGCTGCTGAACACGGTGGGCACGGAGGGGCGCAACCCGGTGCACCTGGCGCTGATGCCCGGCGGGCGGCACCTCGCCGTGGCCAACCACTGGACCGGCACCGTGGCCGTGCTGGGCATCGCACCCGATGGCGCGCTGCTGCCCGGCCCTGCCCTGCACCCCCTGCCCGGCGAGCCCGGCCCGCACCGCGTCGAGCAGCCCTTCGCCAAGCCGCACGGCACGCACCTCGACCCCTCCGGCCGCGTGCTGCTGGTGCCCGACAAGGGGCTGGACCGCATCTTCGCCTTCCGCTGGGACGGCGCGGCGCTGGCGCCCGCCGGCTGGGCCCAGGCGCGCGAGGGGTCGGGGCCGCGCCACGTCGCCATCCACCCCTCCGGCCGCTGGGCGTGGAGCCTGAACGAGCTGGACAGCACGGTGCTGGCCATGGCGCTGGACGCGGGGGCCGCCACGCTGCGCCCGGTGCAGGTGGTGCCATCGCTGCCCGACACCTTCACCGGCTTCTCCCGCGCCGCGGAGGTGGCGATGCCGGCGGATGGCGGCACGCTCTACGTTTCCAACCGCGGGCATGACAGCATCGGCGCCTTCGCGGTGGATGCCGCCACGGGGCGCCTCGCGCCGCTCGGCTGGTGGCCGACCGGCGGGCGCACGCCGCGTTTCATCGGGCTGACGCCGGATGATGCCTGGCTCTACGCGGCGAACGAGGAGGACGACACCATCACCCGCTTCCGCCGCGGCGCCGATGGGCGGCTGCACCCGGAAGGCGAGGCCGCGCAAACGGGTTCGCCCACCTGCATCCTGTTCGTGCCGGGGTGAGGCGGGCCGCCCTCACCCTTCCGGCCCGAAGCCGGGGATGCATCCGGCGACGGGGCCGCGAGCACCGTGCGCCGCGGGGACACGCCGCCGGACGGACAGCCCTCACGCCCGGAGATGCCCTCCCCTGATCCGTGCCCCCCTGGCGGCATGCGCCGGCACGTCGAGCGCAGAGCCTCCTTGGCGGTTCCGGAGCCGATTGGAGGGCGAGGGCGGAGGATGGCGTCCCCTACGGGATTCGAACCCGTGTTGCCGCCGTGAGAGGGCGCGAATATCGGCCATCCTACCCTCCGCCGTTTCCGCCCACATTCGCGGATTTCCGCCATTTTCGGCCCGAAATCGTCATCCTTGTTCGTTGCCATTCCCTGGTGCATTCTCGAGAGCATACTCGAGACGGAGACATGGCATGGCCGGTCGTGCCAAGGACGCCCCCATCACCACCCGGAATGCCCGGTCGAAGCTGAAGGCACGGACCAGCCCCTACTTCCGGCAGTTCGAAGGCACCGTCACGCTGGGCTACTTCAAGCCCGCGACATCGGGCAGGCCGGGCTCCTGGATCGGTCGCCGCCTCCGGGCCGACGGCACATATGAAACCTCCAAGCTCGGCACCGCCGACGATGTCCCGGGGTCCCTCGCCGACGGAGAGGCCACGCTGAACTTCGAGCAGGCGCAGGCCGCGCTGCGCGCATGGGCGCGGAGCCGCGCGTCCATGGAGCAGGCGGAGCGCGAGGGCAACGTCCCCACCCTGCGCAGCGCCGTCGAGGCATACATCGCCATGCGCGAGCGGCGCGACCCGGTGGCGGGGCGCGACGCGAGGCTGCGCCTGACCAGGCACGTGCTCGGCTCGCCGATCGCCGGGAAGCGCCTGCCCGAGATCAAGCGCGCCGACATGGTGACGTGGCGATCGGCGCTGATGCGGGGCGGACGCATCGGCGAGGGACGGCCTGCGGCACCCATGGCTCCGAGCACGCTGGGTCGCCTCTTCAACGACCTGCGCGCGGCGCTCAACGCCGCCGCGGCGAATAGCCACCTGAACATCGCCCCGCTGCTGACCGTGCTGAAGGCACCGCCCGGCGCCGACGAGGTGCGCGACATCCAGCTGCTGACCGACGAGCAACTGCTGGCCGTGACGAAAGCCGCCGGAGAGGAGGATCCGGACTTCCACCTGCTGGTCCTCGTGCTGGCGGCGACGGGGGCGCGGTTCGGCCAGGTCGCACGCGCCAAGGTGGGCGATTTCCAGCCTGCCCGGCAGCGGCTCCTCGTGCCGGTCAGCCGGAAGGGCAACGGCACCAAGGACCGCAAGAAGCCCAGCCAGCCCATCCCCCTGCCCGACACCCTGGTCGCCGCCCTGCAGGCGCATGTCGCCGGTCGTGACGCCAAGGAGCCCCTGCTGCTCCGTTGGCACCACCGCAAGGTGTCGCCCTCCGCCGAGACCAACTTCCTCACCTGGGTCCGGGACGCGCGCCGCGCCTGGATCAACAGCGCCGAGATGACGCGCCCATGGACCGCGACCCTGGAGCGCGCCGGGCTGCCGCGATCCTTCGTGCCCTATGCGCTGCGCCACACGGCGATCGTCCGGGCCTTGCGCGCGAACGTGCCGATCCGCATCGTGGCGGCCGCGCACGACACCTCGGTGGCGATGATCGAGCGGCATTACTCGGCCTTCGTGGTGGACGCCTCGGAGGAGCTCCTGCGCCGCGCGATGATGCCGGAGGCGGGAAGCGCAGTGCTGGACCAAGCGGCGTGATGTCCGTGATCGCGGACAAGCTTGCGCGGAAACCCCGCATCAGGTGAAATGTCCGCGTTCACGGACATCGTCTCATCATGCAGACCACGGGTCACGCCGAACCGACGCCAAGAAGCATCACCGGCCGGGAGGGCAGCGCCGCCATCCGCACGGCGGTGGAGCTCGGCCACGCCATCCGTGGCGCGCGGCACGACCTCGGCCTGACCCAGCAGGAGGCCGCCGATCGCCTCGGCATCACCCGGACGACTCTGATCGGCCTGGAGCGCGGCGCCCGCGGCATCTCGCACCTCACCGTGCTGCACGTCCTGGCCGAGCTCGGCCTCACCCTGACCGTCACGCCCGCGGCGGCGCCGGACCGGCGCGGGCAGCCATGACGGAAGCCCCGGCCGGAACCCCGTCGCTCGACGTGTGGCTGGCCCCCTCCCCCGTGCCGATCGGCCACATCCGTCCCGCGGAGCCGGGCCGTCCTGGCGCGCGCGCCCTCACCTTCACCTATGCGCCCGGCTATCGCGGCCTCCCGCTCTCCGCCTCCCTGCCCGTCCGCCCAGAGGCCTGGGCGGACCGAGACTGCCGCGTCTTCTTCGACAACCTGCTGCCGGAGGGCGAGCAGCGCGACGCCGCCGCCGCAAGACACCGCCTGGACAGCGACGACGTCTTCGGCCTGCTCGCCCTCCTCGGGGCCGATGCGCCGGGCGCGGTCTCCATCGTGCCCTCGGGCCAAGCCACGCCGAAATCCCCTGGCCGCCTGCCGGAGGATTACGAGCCGCTGGACGGCGCCTCGCTGGAGGAAGCCGTGCGGGCCGTCGCCGCAGGCAGGGCGCCGGGCCGTGACGGGATGCGCTTCTCCCTCGCCGGGGTGCAGCGCAAGCTGGCGCTGGCGCGTGAGGGCGGGCGCTTCCTCGTCCCCCGCGGCGGTGCGCCCTCCACGCACATCCTGAAGTTCGGTGAGGACCGCGAGCCGGGCATCGTCGCCAACGAGTTGCTGTGCCTGCGGGTGTTCCGCGCCCTCGGCCTGCCGGCCGCCGAGGCGGAGGCCGTCGAGATCGCCGGCGTCCGGGCCCTGCTCGTCACGCGCTTCGACCGCTTCCGCGAGGGCGCCGTGATCGAGCGCCGCCACCAGGAGGACGCCGCGCAGGCGCTGGGCATCCCCCGCAGCCTGAAATACGAGGCGCAGGCGCGGGAGGCAGGTCTCGATGCCGGGTTGGGCGCGCTGCTCGGCCGCTTCGCCGGGATGTGCCGGCAACCGATCGCCGCGCGCGATGCGCTGCTGCGCGCGACCTTCCTCAACTGGCTGCTGGGCAACAGCGACGCCCATGCCAAGAACTTCGCCTTGCTGCATGGTGCGCCCGGCACCGCGCCGGGGCTCGCGCCCTTCTACGACATTGTCTGCATCCCGGCGCTCGGCCGCCCCTACAACCTGGCGCCGGCGATGCGGATCGGCGAGGCCACCTCATGGGAGGACGTGCGCCGGCGCGACTGGGAGGCCGTCGCGCGCCTGGCGCAGCCGCGCGCCGGCGCCGCGGCCCTGCGCCGAATGGTGGACCGGCTGTGGCCCCTGGCCGTGGGGCTGCTGCCCGCGTTGGACGGCGTCGTGGCAAGTGGTGCGGTGAGCCGCATGGAGGCGAAGCGTGTCCGCGATTTGGCCGGCGAACGGCTGCGGCTGGTCAACGCGACGATGGGCTGGGCGGAGGTTCCGGTGGATACCGACGCAGCCTTCAGCAGGCCGACCGGCGGTTGGGCTGGGACATCCTGAGATTGATCAGCCGCTCGAACGCATCATGCTGCCGGTCGGCCAATGGCAGTCCAAATGTTCGAAGCATGTTCCGCCCGCCAGATGCCAGGATTTTCTGCGCGTTTGCCGAAGGCCGTGGCCCGTTTCCATCGTCCTTTCCACCTGCAATTCATTGGCTGGTGAAGAATGTGCTCGAACCGCCGCGAAAAAGCTGTCGCATCTGGAGTTCCGGCAGACTTGGCGCACAGGCTGGCTCCGCGCGCGTTGCGATCGGATCGCCACGAATTGCGGTGACTCATAAGGGACGTCTACGGTCACGGTATCCGTCATTCGATGTCGTCCCTCAAGTCTGACGGTGAGGACGAGGGCAAGGATGGACACCGCAACAGCCACTCGGCTTGAGGGCAAGCGCCCGGAAGGCGCAGGTCCATTTGCTCAACCCGGCACCGCCGCCACACCTACACGTACGGGCGGCAACGGGCGCCCGCGCGCGAAGCAGCCGCGCAGTTCACTTGATGAGCGCACGCGGTCACAGGGCGGCCACCAATGGACGCCTACGATAGAGGCCGGAGAAGTGCGGGACCTTTCGCGGAGCGGCACCCTCGGTCACTCTGCAGGAGTGTGCCGCTGCGCGATCGTGGCGGGCCGCACCAGGGCCTTTCGTGGCTTGGATGCATTCCGCTTTTCCGGGCGATCCAGCGTACCAAGCAGGCGCTCGGCATAACACACAGCGGCATCCTTGACCCGCTGCTCCCCCGCCACGCACCAGAGAAGTGCGCCCCATGCCACGAGGGCCATGGCAAGCACGCTCCGATGCAGCGGCACCGTGAACTGTGGCCCCGTCTGGAACATGACGATTGCGTCGGGCCCTGCCACCGCGATCGCCGACCCCACGGCGACGATCAAGGCGGGCAGCCTGCAGCCGTGCAGGTTGCGCCAGAACCCGTAGCTGGCGTTCTCCGCCAGCACGAGGTTGTCGGCCGCCTCACGCCGGTTTTCGATGAGCCGCCGCACCGCGGAGCGGTAGGTCTGGAGCGCTGCGGCAGGATCGGCTGCCTCCTCCTCGGCCGTCGGCATGCGGCGGTGCGGTGTCATGGCCTGGAGTGCCGCATGGTACCGGGCCTTGGTCGCCGCATCGATCCTTGGATCGCCATGGCGGAGCAGCAGCTCCGTCGGCATTCCGCCCCACTTGGCGACGAGACGCTCTTGGGCATGGAGCCCTCGCCCGCGCACCCAGGTTCCGAGAACCCAGGCGAACCCCGCCGCGGCTCCATAGAGCGCGATGTGGCTGACCGACATGGGCGGCAAGATCGGCACGTGCACCGCGAGTGCGACCACGGCGGGCAGCACCACCATGACGCCCGGAGTGATCCGGGCACAGAGGTCGTAGCGGTCAAACAACTTCGGCCAGGGGGGCAGCATCAGTCGTAATCCTCGACCGTCGGGTAGAACGGCAGCGGGGCCGCCGGGCCGTAGCCGGGCCTGGAAGGAAAGCCAGAGCTGTACAGGATGTTCGCCCCCCGCGTCGCCACCACCTCCGCGCCGCGGCGGCGGAACGCATTTACGACAACCTTCCGCGGGTGCTTCTCGCCGTCCTTCGGGGCCGAGACGACGGCGGTGAACTGGGCCGGCGTGGCCTCCGGCAGCCTGGGCCCGACCAGGCGGTCCAGGATGCTGGGTCCGACGTTGCGGCGGCTGCCGTGGTGCGGGACCTGCACCAGGCTGAAGTCGCGGAGCGGCAGGCCGTAGGCCTCCGCGTAGTCCGCGGCGGCGCCGAGCCCGCGGAGCCCAGCATCGGCGGTGAGCAGGACGCGGCCGTCGCCGCCGAAGTCGCCATAGAGCACCGTGCTCATCTCGTTGCGGGCGCTCGTCGAGCCCCCATCTCGCAAGGTCTCCCACCGCCAAACCTCGTCCACGCCTGCCGCCATGGTCAAGAGCCCGCCCATGGCCTTCGTCAGAGCCTCGGCGAGACTCGCCTGAAGGGCCGCCGCGGGCTCGATCTCCAGCATCTCCAGCATCTCCAGCAGCAGCCGGGGATAGGCGGCCCGCGGCGGCGACAGGACGGTGAACGGGCCGACGAAGCTGCCCTGGAAGGGTTCGAAGATGGGAATTCGCCGGCGGTGCGCCTCGGCGACGATAGCGGCAACGAAGGGGCAGTCCTCGCGCAGCCGGTCGGCGATGCCCTGCGCGGTCCGGCGCCCGTCGCCGGCGAGCCGCTGCACCTCCTCCGCATGGGCCCAGGGCACATGCACATGCACCTGCTCGACGGCGGTCGCCTCCAGGATGGCCAGCGCCCCGGAGGCGTGGTCGGCATCGGGGTGCGACACCAGCAGCTCATGCACCACCGGGACGGCTTCCCCGGTCAGGCCCTGCAGCAGTCGGACCAGGGCATCACCCGAATCCTGGGTGCCGCCGTCAATGACCATGACGCGGGGGGCCTGGGGCTGCCCGTAGCGGATGAGGATGCAGTCGCCGGCCCGGGATGCTTCGCCCACCGCCAGGAACTCGATTTCGAAAGCCATGATGCGCTCCGTCGCACTTCGCGCGACGGCACCACGCCGCCCGCCACCCAGACGATGGCGAGCACCCCTCCTAAATTCAAGATCCGTGACTTCGTAGTTGCCTACGACTCGTCTGTAGGATTATACGATATTGAAATCAGCAGGAACACCCGTGTCCATCACCCGCTCCGTCCATTCACCCTCGCCTCCACCTACCACATCGCTCGGGCGCGTGGCCGAGATCTTCCCTGGGCTGGCAACCCGTGTGGCGGCTGACGGCGCCCGTCCTCCCGGTGCCATCCGCATCATCGGTCTCGCCGACCTGGCGGACGGTCAGGTGCAGCCTCCCGGCGCGGCGAGCGCCTGGGCCGAACTCCCGCCGGAGATGATGGCCCGGCATGCGCTCCAGCCCGGCGATGTCCTCCTGGCGGCGCGCGGGTCGCAGCCGAAGGCGGCCTGGGTGGCGGAGGCAGTCCTTCCGGCGGTCGCCAGCGCCAACCTCCTCGTCGTCCGCCCCCGGCCGGGCACGCGGCCGGGGGTGGTGTTCGCCTATCTCGCCTCCGAGCCGGGCCTCGCCATGGTCCGCGCCCTGTCGCGCTCCGCGACCGACCAGCTCTCCATCGCGGCGCGCGACCTTGCGACGCTCGATCTGCCAGCACCGCCGCGGGCGGCGCAGGACACCATCCACGACCTGATCGAGGCCAGCGAGCGCGCCTATTCGGCCGCGCTCGAGGCCGCCGCCGGGCGCCGCGCCGCCGCCCGCGCCATTGCGCTCGACCTGCTCCGCAACACGGCCGACGACTGACCGGGAGACCACCATGGAAACGCTCACCCTCAAGCGCCTCAACGACCACCTCTGGCAGGCGGCCGACATCCTCCGCGGCTCCATCGATTCCTCCGACTACAAGAACTACATCTTCGGCTTCCTCTTCCTGAAGCGGCTGTCCGACCGGTTCGAGGAAGAGGCGGAGGCGCTCGTCGCCGACGGCATGGCCGCGGACGTCGCCTGGGGCGACCCAGACGAGCACCCCTTCTTCGTGCCGAAGGGCGCGCGGTGGCCCTCGATCAAAAAGCTCTCGACCAACATCGGCGAGGCGCTCGACAAGGCGGCGGAGACGTTAGAGGAGGCAAACCCCTCCATCGCGGGCGTTCTAATCAACATCGAGTTCAACAGCGACGCGCGCCTCGGCGACCCGCGGAACCGCGACAACGTCCTCGCCCGGCTGGTGGATCACTTTTCCCGCATCAACCTGCGCAACGCGGCCTTCCCGCGCGACGAGCCGGACATTCTCGGCCGCGCCTACGAATTCCTGATTGACCGCTTCGCCGACGACGCGGGCAAGAAGGGCGGGGAGTTCTACACCCCGCACACCGTCGTGCGGCTGCTGGTGGAGCTGCTCGGCCCGCGGCCCGGCATGCGCATCTGCGACCCGACCTGCGGCTCGGCCGGCATGCTGATCCAGAGCGCGCAGTATGTGGCGGAGCAGGAGGGCCGGCGGCTCGGCGCCGACGCCCGGCCGCTGAACCTGACCCTGCACGGGCAGGAGAAGAACCTCGGCACCTGGGCCATCGCCAAGATGAACCTGCTGCTGCACGGCATCATTGACGCGCGCATCACCAAGGGCGACACCATCCGCAATCCCGCCCTCCTCGACCGCGACGGTGGGCTGGAGCTGTACGACCGCGTGATCGCCAACCCGCCCTTCAGCCTGGACAAGTGGGGCGCGGAGGACGCGGAGAAGGACAGGTTCCGCCGCTTCGGCTACGGCATCCCGCCGAAGAACCAGGGCGACCTGGCCTTCGTGCAGCACATGCTGGCGACGCTGAAGCCGGATGGCCGCTGCGGCGTGGTGATGCCGATGGGGGTGCTGTTCCGCGGCGCCGGCGACGGGAAGATCCGGCAGGGCTTCCTGGGGGATGACCTGCTGGAGGCCGTGGTCGGCCTGCCCGAGAACCTCTTCGCCGGCACCGGCATCCCGGCGGCGGTCCTGCTCTTCAACCGCGCCAAGCCGGATGAGCGGCGGCGGCGCATCCTGTTCGTCCACGCGGCGCGGGAGTTCGAATCGCGACCGCGCAAGAACGTGCTGGCACCGGCCAACATCGCCCGCATCGTCGCGGCGTGCCGGGACTGGCGCGAGGAGGAGCGCTTCAGCCGCGTGGTGACGCTGGAGGAGGTCGCGGAGAATGACGGCAACCTCAACATCAGCCGCTACGTGGACACGCTGGAGCCGGAGGAGCCGGTGGATGTCGGCGCGGCGCTGGCGCGGCTGCGCGACGCGGAAGCGCGGCGGAACGCGGCCGAAGCCCGCATGGACGCGCTGCTGGAGGAGATCGGGTATGGCGGCTAGCTCGTCGTCAAGCCGGCTCGTGCGCCTCGGCGACGTGCTGACAGAGTCTCGGATCCCTGGGTCCAGAGGCGACACCGCGAGGAAGCTTACGGTTCGCCTTTACGGACGGGGTGTTGTCGCGAAATCCGATGCAGGTGGCAGTGAGGGGACTCACTACTTTCGTCGGCGAGCCGGTCAACTGATTTACAGCAAGCTCGATTGCCTCAACGGCGCAGTCGGCATCGTACCACCTCATCTGCACGGATATGAGTCTACAGCCGATCTCCCCGCTTTTGACATCGCCGCGAGCGTGGACCCTGACTTTCTCCTAGCCCTCATGAGTCGGCCATCGTTCTATCTTCGCTTCAAAGCAGTCGCGATCGGATCTCGGAAAGCCAATCGCGTTCCGACCGGTGAGTTCCTCGCAACCAAGGTCGAGCTTCCAAATCCGAGCGAGCAGAAGGCGATCGCTGCGGTCTTGCGTTCATCCAGCTCGTACATTGCTTCGTCAGTAGAGCTGGTCTCCGCACTCACCGAGGCGAAGCGCAGCATCATGCGCAAGTTGCTCACCCTCGGCGTCGCGCGCGACCCGGCGCGGCTGCGGCCGCTTCGCGTGCGGTGGGTGATGGGCCGCGTGGCGGAGAGTGTCGAGGCCGCGCCGGAGGGATGGCGCCTGGTGCCGCTGACGCAGGTCGCGCGGCTGGAAAGCGGCCACACGCCGAGCCGCGAGCGGCCCGATTGGTGGGGCGGCGACATCCCCTGGCTGTCGCTGGCGGACACCGACGCCCTCGATGCCCTCACCGTCGAGGCAACGGCCGAGCGGGTGACGGCCGAGGGGATCCGCAACTCCTCCGCCCGCCTGCTGCCCGCCGGCACGGTGGTGTTCAGCCGCACGGCCACCGTGGGCAAGAGCGCGATCATGGGCGTGCCGATGGCCACCAGCCAGGACTTCGCCAACTGGGTTTGCGGCCCGGAGATCGAGCCCCGCTACCTCCTCCAGGTGTTCCGGCACATGACCCGGGAATGGGAGCGGCTGCAGGAGGGCAGCACCCACCAGACGATCTACATGCCGGTGTTCAGGAAGCTTCAGGTGCTCCTGCCGCCCCGCGACGAGCAGCTCCGCATCGCCGATCTCGGGGAGGCCTTCGACCGGCGGCTTGAGGCTGAGCGCGCGCACCTCGCGGCGCTGCGCGCCACGCGCGACGCCCTCGCCGCCGAGCTGCTCTCGGGCCGCCTGCGCCTGCCTGCCGCCGTCATCGCCCGGCACGCGGGCGCCGACCCTGGGGCGCGGGCCGCATGACCGCGGCCCGGCGGCCCGAGGAGCTGACCGAGGTCGAGCTGCCCGCGTCGGAGGCGCTGGAGGTGGTGCATGGCTGGCGGCCGCTGACGCCCGCCGAGGCCGACCTCCTGCGCGACGGGCCGTCGGAGCCGATCCTCGCCCGGCGCCTGTCGGAGGCGCTGCGGCGCCTGAACCCCTGGCTGGACGAGGATGGCCTCCGGCGCGCCCTGGCGGCCGTCTCCCGCGTCGCCGGGGCAGACCTCCTCGAGGTCAACGAGAAGGTGCACACCGCCCTCACCTACGGCGTGACCGCAGGGGCGGAGGCTGGGGGGCGGCGGCGCAGCCGGACGGTCCGCTTCTTCGACTTCGACGACCCCGGGGGGAACACCTTCGAGCTCGTCCGGCAGTTCCGCGTCCGCGGGCCGCGCCAGGACGTGGTGATTGACCTGGCCGGCTTCGTGAACGGCATTCCGCTCGCTGTGCTGGAGGCGAAGGCGCCCAGCCTGCCCGACCCGCTGGGCGACGGCATCGAGCGCTTCCGCCGCTACCAGGGCCTCGGGCCCTATGCCGGGCTCGGCGCGCCACGCCTCTTCGAGGTCGCGCAGCTCAGCGTCGTCATCGCGAAGGACGTGGCGGCCTACGCCACGACGGCCACGCCGGCCCGGCACTGGGGCAACTGGCGCACCCCCCATCCCCTGCGGGAGGCCGAGCTTGAGGAGCGCCTCGGCCGACGGCCGACGGCGCAGGACATCCTGCTGTGCAGCCTCATGGCCCCGGCGGTCCTGCTCGACCTGGTGCGCAGCTTCGTCGCGTTCGAGACGGAGGACGGGCGGCGCATCAAGAAGGTCGCCCGCTACCAGCAGGTCATCGCGGTGGACCTGGCCATCCGGCGCATCCTGGCCGCGCCCGACCCGGCGCTCCGCGGCGGCGTCATCCACCACACCCAGGGCAGCGGCAAGTCGCTGACGATGGTCTTCCTGGCCACCAAGCTGCGGCGCCTGCCCGAGGCCGATAACCCGACGATCATCATCGTCACCGACCGCACCGAGCTGGATCGCCAGATCACGGGCGTCTTCCGGAACGCCGGCTTCGCCAACCCCATGCCGGCCGAGAGCGGCGAGCACCTGCGGTCTCTGCTGGCCACCGGCGCCGGCCAGACGGTGCTGACGACGGTGCACAAGTTCCACACCGCCGTGCCGCCCGGGACGCCGCCGATCACCTCGGCCCGCAATGTCTTCGTCCTGGTGGACGAGGCGCACCGCACGCAGTACGGCGGCCTCGCCGCCCGCATGCGCCGCGGCCTGCCGGGCGCCTGCATGCTGGCCTTCACCGGCACGCCGATCGACCGGCAGGACCGCAGCACCCGCCGGATCTTCGGCGACTACATCCACCGCTACCAGATCGCGGACGCGGTCCGCGACGGGGCGACCGTGCCCATCTTCTACGAGATGCGCGACGCGCGGCTGCGCATCGACGGGCCCGACCTGGAACGGCGGCTGCGCGCGGAGAACCCGGAGTTGTCCGACGCCGACATCGCCCGCCTGCGCGGCCACGCGGGCGGCCTCTCGGAGGCGATCGCCGGCGCCCCGGCCCGGGTGGAGGCCGTGGCGCGCGACATCCTCGGCCACTACCAGCTCGTGATCGAGCCCAACGGGTTCAAGGCGCAGGTGGTCGCGGTGAACCGTCGCACGGCCGTCGCCTACAAGGAGGCGCTGGACCGGTTGGGCGGGCCGGAGAGCGCCGTGATCATGTCCGGCGGCAACGACGACGCCGCCGACCTCCGCGCGCACCACACGACCGCCCGCGAGCGGGAGAGCCTGACAGGGCGTTTCAAGGACCGCGCGGACCCGCTGCGCATCCTCGTCGTCTGCGACATGCTCTTGACCGGCTTCGATGCTCCCGTGGAGCAGGTGATGTACCTGGACGCGCCACTGCGCGAGCACCTCCTCCTCCAGGCCGTCGCCAGGACCAACCGCGTCGCCGAGGGCAAGACCCACGGGCTGGTGGTGGACTACTGGGGCGACGCGGCGCGCATCGGCGAGGCGCTCTCGATGTTCGACGAGGAGGATGTCCGCCCGGCGCTCCGGCCGCGCGAGGAAATGGTCGTGCTCATGCACAACCGCCACCGGGCGGCCGTCCGGTTCTTCGATGGCGTGGACCTCGCAGACGACGAGGCCTGCCTCGCGCTCCTCGAGGCCGAGGACGTGCGCGCGGCCTTCGACATCGCCTTCCGCCGCTTCGCGGAGGCGATGGAGATGGTGCTGCCGGACCCCCGCGCGATCGAGGAGCCCTTCCACTCGGACCTGCGCCGGCTGGCGGGGCTGCGGGCCAGGGCCCGGCGGCGGTTCCGCGACGAGCGGCTGAACGTGGCCCCCTACGCGGAAAAGGTGCGCGCCCTCATTGACGAGGCACTCGAGGCCGAGGGACCGCGGCAGCTGCTCGAACCCGTGTCCATCCTTTCGCCGGAGTTCCGGGCGCAGATCCAGGCCCTTGGTGGCGATCCCGCGCGCGCGGCGGAGATGGAGCATGCCATCCGGCACGAGATCCACCAGTTCCGCGACCAGAACCCCGCCGCCTACGGGTCGCTCGCCCGACGGCTGGAGGAGATCGTCAACGAACGGCGCGAGGCCCGCGTCGGCGCGGCGGCCGCGCTTCGGGAGCTGGACGGCCTGGCCGAAGAGGTTCGCGCGCAGCACCGCCGCGACCACGCGGGCGGCGACGACGGGCTTGCCGGTGCGGTGGCGGCCCTGGTCGTGGAAGCTGTGGACGGCGCGGCACCGGCGGTCGGCCGTGAGATCGCGGCGGCTCTGGAGGCCCTCGCCATCGTGGACTGGCACGGCAAGGAGGACGTCCAGCGCCAGATGCGGCGAGCCATAAAGGCCGCGCTCCGTGGAGGTGGCGCCCCTGCGGAGCAGATCGAGGCGCTGACCGCGCGCGTGATGGACGTCGCACGGGCGCGGCTGCGAGCATGAGCGAGGGTGTCCCGCCGCGGGGCGACGAGGGGCGGCTGCGCTTCGGCGGGCAGGACATCACCTACACCGTTGAGCGGACGGGCCGTCGGAAGTCCATCTCCGTGTCGGTGGACCTCTCCGGCGTGCGCGTCCTGGCGCCGGCCGATGCGGCGGCGGAGGAGGTGGAGGCGACGTTGCGGCGCAAGGCCCTATGGGTGATCGCCAAGCTGGCGCTCGTCGGGGAAATGGGGCAGGCCGCCGCGGCACGGGAGTTCGTCAGCGGCGAAACCTTTCACTATCTCGGTCGCGGCTACCGCCTCCGCGTGCTGCCCGACCCGTCGGCTGTGGGCACGCGCATCCGGCTTTCCGGTCGGCACATGCTTGCGCCAGTGGCCGAGGGGCTTGACCAGCGGCTCGCGAGGATCGCGGTGCGTCGTGGCCTGATCCTCTGGTACGAAGGCCGTGCGCGCGAGAGGCTGCCGGAACGGCTCGCGGCCTTCGCCGGGCGCGTCGGCATCCGTTCGCCGCACCTGCTCGTGCGGGACCAGGAGAAGCGCTGGGGGAGCTGCGATGCGCGGGGCAGGATCCGCGTGAACTGGCGCCTGATGACGCTGCCCCTTCCGCTGATTGACTACGTCCTTGCTCATGAGGTCTGCCACGTGATCGAGCCGAACCACCGTCCGCCGTTCTGGAGGTTGCTTGAGGTAGTCATGCCGGATTGGGAGACGCGTCGCGCGGTACTCCGCGACGCTGGTCCGCGCTTTGCCTGGTGAGGGGGCGGCCCTGGTCAACCAAGCTTGACGAGGCTGCCGACGCGGGTTCGTTGATCTCCGTGAAACGCAGTTCGCGAAACAGCTGTGGCCGGCGCAATCACTCAACCCGGTCGTGCCCCTAGGGCACCCTGAATTTCGGCATCTCAGACACCTCCGTCTCGAGCCTCGAGGTGTCCACAAAACCGGGTCAACTCCAACTTCAAACAGCCGCCCGGCCGCTTTCGGCCCATGGCGGTCAGGACATGCATGCCCCGACCAGCCTGACGTAAAGAACGACCCAGTCTTCGGTTTTGGCTGATCGAGTCCCGATGATGGGGCGGGAGAAGTCGCCGGACAAAAACCGCCGGTGCTGCTGACGGAAGGCTTGCGCGACCTGGTGGGCGACACGGATGATGGTTGATGCGAGCCCCGTCTCCTCCTCCCTGGCCGTTCCGCCCGACTGCACTGGCGCGCCTTCGTGCCCGGCGCGGTGCCGTCCATGAGATGCTCCGGCAAGTGCTTGGCCTGACCGTCCGTGCATCCGGTGGCGGCCGGGGGGGGTTGGCGGCGCCCACCCCCGACGGCATCCGCGCGGCAGGCGGCGCGTGCCCCTCCATCCGGCAGGCCGTCCGGCCCATCCCCCGTTGGGGATGCGCGCGATCGGCCGGACCGGCGGCCCTCGCAGGCCACCAGGCAGGGCGGCCGGCGGGCCGCCCGACCGAGGCGCGTGTCCGTCAGCTTGTCGCGCCGCGGCTCATGCCGGGCCTCCCGCCGCGCCGGGGCGTGCGCGGGCCGTGGTCATTCGCCGCACCGGGCGGCGTGCCGAACCTCGCCACCGGCAGGGCGGAGACGAAGGCGCGCAGGCTTGCGGCCTCGACCAGCGTGCGCCCGCCAAGGCGCCGCGCCTGGAGCTCGCCCCGCGCGAGCAGGCCGTAGAGCGTGGTGTGACCAACCCCCAGCAGTGACCGGGCCTCGGCAACAGACAGCAGCAGCCGCCCCGGCACCGGGTCGGCGGGCGGGGCCGGGGGCAGGACGTCCTGCTCCGACGGCGGCATGAGGGTTCGCCCCGCTGGTCGGCGGGGGTCGGTGGTTGGTCGTATCTGGGGGGTGTGCATCGGGGCACTCACGGGTGCGCGCGTCCGCGCGCCATGGCGCGGGACCGGGCGGGTTGCGGGGGTGTGTGGCCGGTCGCACGCGCCGACGGCCTTCGCCCGGAGGGCGGCAGCGGCGTCGGGAGGGGTGGATGCGGGTCTCACCTGAAATAGTCCGTTCGAAGTCTGGGCGCTGGCAAGTCCTTTCTTTTGCCCTGCTACAAAAATCTGCAGGCGCCCGACACCGACCCCATCAGGCGGCCACGGCCATTCCCTCCGTCCCGTCCTGCGCCGCCCCACCGTCACGGCACCAGTCGGCCCATGCCTGCATCACGGGCTGCCGCTCCGCGACGAGCTCGTCGCGGGCAGCCTGATCGCCTCGCTCTTGAGTGCCGGGGGGAAGCGCGTCTTGCTTACGCCGGGCGGGCTGAGGATCAGCAGCGCGTCATTGATGGCGACCCATCTGCAGGCCGCGATCTTCCGCGGCGCGGCCCAGCGCCGCTGCTGGATCGTCAGCGCCGCGCCGAACGTCAACGAGGGAGGTAGCTACGCGACCACTGCGAAGCGCGTTCGCAAAGGCGGCCTCGAACGGATGACGTCACGGCGGAAGCCCCTCGACAAAGTCCACCAGGGCGGCGGCCGTTGCCTCCGGCTGCTCGGGGAGCAAGGCATGGCCCGCGCCCTCCACCTCCGCCAGCCGAACCAGAGGGCCGAGTTCCGTGCGGAGCTGGTCGAGGGACGGCGGAGGCGCGATGGCGTCCGCCAAGGCGGCGACGTACAGCGTTGGCAAGCGCTCCGCTACGCGCTGCCAGGACCGGTCGGTGGTCGCGACGGTCGCGGCACGCTGCGCACGCGCAGCCTCATGATGCCAGCCCCCGAGCCAGACGGATGCGTCGTTGCCTGGCGCGAAATACGCCCGGCGCAGGTGTGCAAGCCGTTCGTCCGAAGGCAGAGCCGGATCGAACGAGCCGTTTATGGACGGACGGATTGCCTGGTTCATGGACGTGCCAAGGGACGCTGCCAGCAAGGCGACCCCGCGCACCCTCGACGGGTGCTTCGCAGCGAGCGCCCGCGCCACCCAATTGCCGAAGGCGTGCCCGGCCACCACGAAGCGCGCGTCGGCACCCTCGGCCGCATCCAGGATGGCCAGCGCGTCGTCGCCAAGCGCAAACAGATCGAGCCCCTCCAACGACCCTTCCGACCCGCCAATGCCTCGCGGCTCCGCCCGGACGACGCGAAGTCCGGATGCCGTCAAGCGCGTCGTCAGATCATCGAAATCCTCGGCCCCACGTCCGAGGGAGGGAATCAGGAGGATGGGCGGACCTGCGCCGTCCGCGCGGCCGACGATCGTCGCCGCGCCGCGTCGAACTCGCATGTGCTCCGGCGCCGGAGCGGCTGGAGAAGGACACATCGACATCAAGTCTCCATTGTAGGCCCTGAATGCGCGACAACGGCCTGCAACCTCTTCGCCGCCGCGCACGACGCATTCGCCGACACATCACCCGTGCCCGCCCATCACGGTCCTACCGGCCCGCTGGCTCGCCGAGCGGATTCTGCGGCGCGGGCTGCGCCTTGACGAAGGGCGGGTTGCGAAGGCGCATGAGGTGCCAGGGGCTCGGCATGCTGCCGACGCGCACCTCGATCAGGGTCGGTCCCCCTGTGCCGAGTGCCTCCCGAAGCTCCCGCTCCAGCTGCTCCCCATCGTCGGCACGGCGATACGGGACCTCGAAGGCCTCCGCGAGCGTGCTGAAGTCCGGATTTCGGAGGCCAGTGCCGAAGGCCGCGCCGAACTGATCCTCCTGCATGCGATGGACGTTGCCGAAGTGACCATCGTTGAAGACGACCGTGGCCACCCACAGGTTGTACTTCCGCGCCGTTGCGAGCTCCTGCATGCCCCACCCGAAACCGCCATCGCCTGTGATGCCGATCACCGGCCGGCCGCCCGCGCCGGCCGCCACGCCAAGCGACGTCGGGAAGCCATAGCCGAGGGTGCCCTGGTACCCGGGGGAGATGAAGGTGTTGGGCCGGTATACGGGGTAGGCGAAGCGGGCGTAGTAGCCGACCTGCGTCAGCTCGTTCACGAGGATGCCGTCATCCGGCAGGACGTTGCGGATGGCCTGCACGAAGTCGCGCTGCGGCCGTATGGCGTCGGACTGGCTGGAAGCCCAGGCGCGCACACGGTCCAGGTCGCTCCCGCGTGCGGGCCGGCGGGACACGGCGGCCTCCAGGGCCTTCAGGCCAAGGGCCGCGTCCGCTTCGATCGCCACCTCGGCCACGCGCGGCGGCGCCCAGGCCGAAGGATCAATGTTGAGGAAGATGTAGCGCGCAGCACCCACTGGCCAAGCCGGGTTGCCGACAGCCGTGTCCACGAAGCGGCTGCCGACGACGAGCACGACGTCCGCATGCGCGAAGACGGCGCGGCCGCCAAGCGCATTGAGCGCGAGGGGGTGCCGGTCGGAAAGCGCGCCTCTGCCATTCTCGCCCATCACGACGGGAGCCTGCAGCCGCTCCGCCAGGGTCCTGAGGGCCTCCGGCGCCTCGCCCGCGAGCGCACCGCCGCCGACGAAGATCACGGGGAACCGCGCCTCGTCGAGGAGGGCCGCGGCGCGCTGCACCGCGTCGGCGTCGGGCCTGCTGCGCAGATCCTCAGCGTCGGGAGGCAGGAGCTCCACCTCTCCGCTCGCGCTCAGCACGTCGTGCGCGATCTCGATGCCGACCGGCGCCGGCCGGCCGGACCGCAGCTGGCGCACCGCCTCCCGCACGAGGCCCGGGACTTCGGCAGGGGTGGCCGCCGTGCCCTGCCACTTGGTCACCGAGGCGAGCACGCCCGTCTGGTTCTTGATTTCGTGAAGCAGGCCGAGGCCCTTGCCGATGGCCGGGCCGAAGATGTTGCCGGCGATGCAGAGGACGGGCGAATTGCAGGCGTAGGCCGTGGAGAGCCCTGCCATGGCATTCAGCATCCCGGGGCCGGGCACCACCATGCATGTGCCGAAACGGCCGCTGGCCCGCGCGTAGCCGTCCGCCATGTAGGAGGTGGTCTGCTCGTGACGAGGCACGGTGAACCGGATGCGGTCGGCCACCTGGCGCAGGCCGTCCACCGCCCAATCAAGCTGCACGCCGGGAATGCCGAAGACGTCGGTCACCCCTTCCTGCACCAGCTGATTCGCCAGTGCTTGCCCGCCAGTCATCGTCGCCATGTCGTCTCCTCTCCCCCACCGTCAGTCCGGCAAGAGCTGGCCGGGATTCAGGATCCCCCGCGGATCCAGCATCGTCTTCGCGGCGCGCATCAGGGCCAGCTCCGCCGGCGGCTTCTGCTGCGCCATCTCGGCTCGGTGCAGCTGGCCGATGCCGTGCTCCGCGCTGATCGTCCCGCCCATCCGCCAGACCACCTCATGCACCGCATGCTCCACCCCCGTGCGGCGGGTGGAGAAGACGGCCGGGTCGGCACCCTCAGGCTGGCAGACGGAGACATGAAGATTGCCGTCGCCCAGATGGCCGAAGACGAACAGCCTTGCGCCGGGCGCGGCACGCAGGACAGGCGGGGCCAGCGCTTCGGCCATGGTCGTCACTTGTCCCACAGGAACAGCGAGGTCGAACCTGAAGGAGAGGCCTAGCAGGCGGTGCGCCTCCGAGAAGGCATCGCGGAGGGCCCACAACCGCGCTTCCTGCGCGCCGGACTGCGGCAGCACCCCGTCACACGCCGCCCCCTCATCCATCGCAGCGGCCGCGATCGCTTCGGCCAGAGCCGCCACCGGCTCCTCGCCGGCGAGTTGGAGCAGCACGTTCCACTCGCGATCCGGCGCCATCGGGGCAGGGCCACCGAGGATCTGGGCCGCGAGGGCCAGGCCCATGCCAGGCACGAGTTCCAGGGCGCTCAGGAGGGAGCCACCTCGACGCAGCGCGATCTCGGCGACGCGGTTCGCGGCCGAGAGGTCAGGAAGGGCGAGGAGGAGGCTGGCGACGTGGGTCTCCGGGGGATGAAGGCGCAGGCACGCCGCGGTGACGACGCCGTGGGTGCCCTCCGTGCCGATGAAGAGGTGCTTCACGTCGAGGCCGGAATTGTCCTTCCGCAACGCGCGCAATCCGTCCCACAGCGTGCCATCGGCGAGCACCACCTCCAGCCCCAGCACCTGCTCGCGCATGGCGCCGTACCGGAGCACGCCCATGCCACCAGCGTTGGTGCCGATGAGTCCGCCGATGCGGGCCGTGTCGCGGGCTCCGAGGTCGAGGCCGAAGTGGCGGCCGGCGGCCCGCGCGGCAGCCTGCACGGCGCCAAGGGTGCAGCCGGCTTCCACGACGAGGTTCCAGCCCGCCGCATCCACCCGCCGGATGCGGTCCATGGCCGAAAGGTTCAGCACCACCGCCGGGGGAAATCCGGCGGCGGGCACGCTTGCCCCGCACATGCTGGAATTGCCGCCCTGCGGCACCACGGGCACGCCGAGGCCATGGCATGCTCGCAGCACGGCCTGCACCTCCCGCACGGTCCGGGGCCGCGCGAGGGCCAACCCCTCCCCCCGATGCCAGCCACGCCAGTCCCTCAAGTGAGGCGCGAGGATGTCCGCATCCGTGACGACGATGGAAGGCGGAACACCCTCTCCCGCCAGGTGCGCACGGAGGGCATCCACGGCGCCGGGAGGGGCCATCGCGGGCGATGAGGCGGAAAGGCTCACTCCACCCGCCTCATCGTCCCGAGGACTGCCCTCCACCGATCGGACTCGCTCGCGAGGAAGCGGGAGAAGTCCTCCTCCCCAAGGAACGACGGCTCGGCTGCGAGGGCGAGGATGCCGCGTTCCGTCTCTGCCTCGGCAATGACCTCCCCGGCCGCGTGGGAGACCTGCCGACGCATCGCGTCCGACAGGCCTGCCGGACCGAAGAGGCCCAGCCAGGCCGTGACGGAGTAGTTCGGCACCGCCGTCTCCGCCACCGTCGGGATGGAAGGCGCGAGCTTGGAGCGCTGTGGGCTGGTCACGGCGATCGCGACCACCGTCCCGGCCTGGATGTGGGCCTGGGCGGAAGTGAGATCCACGCTCGCCAACGGCAAGGTGCCCGCCAGAACGTCCGTCACTGCCGGCGCGCTGCCGCGATACGGAATGTGGACGAGGTTGGCCCCGGTGGCCTGGGCCAGCGTGACCACGGCGAGGTGCTGCGAGCTGTTGGTGCCGGTGGTGCCGTAGCTCAGCCCCGCGCTGCCCGCCTTGGACCGCGCGATCACCTCCGGCAGGGTCCTCAGGCCGGTGCTGGTGCCTGCGATGATGACAACCGGGATGTCGGCCACGCGCGCAAGCGGCGCGAGCTGCCGAAGCGGATCGAATGGCTGCGCATCGGGCGCATGCGGGCTGATGACGACCGCGCCCGTTGCCCCGAAGCCCAGCGTGCCGCCATCCGCCGCCGCCCTCGCGAGGGCGGTGAGGCCGAGGGTGCCCCCGGCGCCGGGCCGGTTGTCGGCGACGAAGTTGCGGTCGAGCCGTGGGCCGAGGCCTGCCGCCAGCAGCCGCGCCACGCCGTCCGCGGAGGCGCCCGCGGCGAATGGTATGATCATCTGCCCCGGCCGGCGCGCGCCCTGTGCCCGGGCCGCGAAGGGCAGCGCAGCGACCGTTGCCAGCACGTTTCGTCTCGTCACCATTCTTCCGTTCCCTTCCACTTGGCGTTGGCGGCCGTCCCGCCTGGCAGCGTTCGACGCCTCCCCGGCGGACTGGATCAGTCCACGAAGAAGGGCGTCTCCTCCTCAGGCGTTCCGCGGAGCAGGAGGTCGAAGCGGAATCGGCGGACGCCGCCCTGTTCACCGTCCTCCGCCGCGACGAGGCGTTGGCGCAGGCCGTCTTCCGGCAGCGCCAGGAGCACCGGGTCCGACGCGTTTGCGGCGGCGAAGCCCGGGAAGAAGACAGTGGTGACGAGACGGCGCATGATGCCCGACCCGAGGATCGCCAGGTTCACGTGCGGCGCGCGCGATCCGGCCGCATCGGGGAAGCCGCCGGGCATCACCGTATGGAACTCGAAATGGCCGGTCTCATCGGTCCAGGCGCGACCCCAGCCGAGGAAGTCCGGATCGGCCTGCGCATGTCCCGGATCGAGAGGATGGCGGAACCGGCCGCCGGCATCGGCCTGCCACGCCTCCAGCACCGCATTGACGCAGGGGCCGCCTCCGTCCTCCAGCACCCGCCCATGCAGGATGATGCGCTCCCCGCGGGCGGTGGGCTCCGCAGCGGGGTGGAGGCGCGTGAGGTCGTTGTCCCCCTCCTTGAAGAAGGTACGCGGGAAGAAGGGGCCGATCGTGTGCCAGCCCATGGCGGCCAGCGGCTCGTTGGGCCGGCTCGTCTCGATGCTCATGCCTCCCCCGGCGTCGCATGGCGGCCGCGGAGCACGAAACGGTGACGGTAGGCGAGCCATTCGCCTTCCACCTCCTCCGTCGGCACCTCACGCGCGACGAGGCGCTCGCGCGCCGCGGGATCGGGCAGCGAGTTCAGGAGCCTGTCATGGGCATTCAGGGGATCGCCCGGGAAATACATCTGCGTCACCAGCCGCGAGAGGCTGCCGGGGCCGAGGATGGAGAAATGCACGTGGGGCGGACGCCACCAACGGCCGGAGTTCGGCACGGGGTAGGCCCCCGGACGGATGGTGAAGAAGGCGTACTCCCCTTCCTCGCCTGTCAAGGCACGGCCATTGCCGACGAAGTTAGGGTCCAGCGGGGCATCACGCTGGTCCAGCGGGTTGAAGTAGCGGCCGGCGGCATTGGCCTGCCAGATCTCGACGATGGCGTTGCGCACCGGGCGCCCGTCTTCGTCCAGCACGCGTCCGGAGATGTGGACGAGCTGCCCGAGCGCGGCGTGCCCGTCGCGCGACACGGCGAGGTTGCTGTCGCCCGGAAGGAGCTTTCCCGCGAGGTCGAGGGGGCCGGTAAGTTCCGTCCGCGTCACGGGACGTCGGAACAGGGGGCGCGAGGGGTGCCGGCGCACCGTGTTCGGGTAGCCGGCGATCGGCACCTGGGGTTGCCCGGCCTCGTCATATGGCAAGAAGCGGTCGGGAAGGCCGTTCAGCATCGGGCGCCCCCCCGTGCCAAGTCCGTGCAACACCGCATGACCACGCCCTCCCGTCCATCGCCGCGCTCGAAGGGACGTATGCGCAGTTTTGGTTGATTTTGTCAACGATCAACTCCGCGCCCAGGTCGGAAGCAGGCTGGCCGGACCGTTGGAGCCAGGAGTGATGCCTATGCCATCCCGCCGCGGATCGGGAACGTGTCGCCGCCTGTTGCGCACCCCGGGTGAATCGCCTGGAAAACGCGAGCGCGACGCTCAAGCCGACCCGCGCGAGGCGCACCCGTCGACGACCGGAAACCGCCTGGAATTCGGAACGCTTTCCGGACCAGGCATTTCGGTTGACTTTGTCAACTTACCTGTCTAGCGTCCCGGCCAGGAGTAGCCGGCGCCCTACCGAGCCTTGGTGGAGGCCGATCGTCTCGCGGAGGAAGCGTCATGAAGTTGGCCCGTCGGGCAGTGCTGGGCGTCGTTGCCGCACCGCTGGTGTCTGCCCGCGCGCATGCGCAGGCGGCCGTCTATCCGGACCGTCCGGTGCGCGTCATCATCCCCTACGGGCCGGGCGGCACGAACGACATCGTCGGCCGCATCCTCGCGCAGAAGCTCGGCGAGGCGATGAACCAGCCATTCGTGGTGGAGAACCGTCCCGGCGCCCAGGCGATCGTGGGAACAGAAGCGGCGGTCCGCGCCCGGCCAGACGGCTACACCCTCCTGATCGGCGCGAGCGGCCCCATCGTGTTCAACCCGGCGACGAGCGACCGGCTCAGCTACGATCCCCTCGCCGACCTCGTTCCCATCACGAAGCTCGTCACCTTCCCCTTGGTGCTGCTCGTCAACGCGACTTCCCCCCACCGCACGCTGGCGGACCTCATCACCTTCGCCAGGGCAAACCCTGGCAGGGTCAACTACGCGACCCCCGCAACAAGCTTCCAGCTCGCGACGGAATTGTTCAACCAGCGGGCCGGAACGCGCTTCCAGCACGTCTCCTACCGCGGCTCCTCCGACTGCGTCACGGCCCTCGTCCGCGACGAGGTGACGATGACGATGATTGATCCGGCACCTGCCATGGGGGGCATCGCCGCCGGGCAGATCCGCGCCCTCGCCGTCACGTCGCCCGAGCGTGTCGGCGCCTTGCCCCACGTGCCGACGATGAAGGAACTGGGCCTTCCGGATGTCGAGGCCGTCCTGTGGAGCGGGCTGTTCGCGCCGGCACGCACGCCGCCCGAGGTCGTGCAGCGCCTGAATGGTGCCGCGGTCAGCAGCCTGGCCATGCCCGACGTGCGCGAGCGCCTCGCGCGTCTCCTGCTCGATCCCGCCCCGACGACCCCGGAGGCCTTCCGCGCGACGATCGCCCGAGAGATCGCCCTCTGGCGCGGCGTGGCGAGGGCGGCGAACGTCCAGCTGGAGCTGTAGCAAGGCCGCCGCGCTCCAGCGGCAGGCGTCAACGATCTGCGCGGGCACGCGCGGGTTCCCGGCAAGACACGGCAGCGAGGACAGGCATGCTCCGGTACGGTTTCCTCCCTAGCGACTACAACCCGATGGTGCTGATGCTCGGGGACGTGGATGACCTCCGCCGCCTCGGCGCGACGCTCCGGGCGTTCGCCGCGGATCCTGGCGAGAAGGCCTTCGACGACCTCGACTTCGCGGTGCCGGATGCCGGCACCCGCATCATCATGCGTGTGGCACGGGAGCAGCGGGGCATGCGCCGCCCGGGCGCCGACGCACCCCTGGAGTGGCACCTATCCCCCGAGGCCGCGCGCGGTTTCGCGGACCAGATCGAAGTCCTGACCGCCCCCGACTGCAGGTCGGGATCCGAGATGCTTGGACCGGACGCGGTGAACGTCCGCGAAGGGATCCCCGTCAAGGTATCCCGCGGCGAGTTTGTGGACAGCTTTCTCATTACGGAGCGATAGAGGCCTTGCATATGGCCTCGTACCCGCTTGACATGCGGATATGGGGTCTATAATCAATTGTTTTATGATTTTGTTGTCCGATCTATGGACACATTGTCGGCGAAGGCGGTAGGATCGGGACACGCTTGCCGGTTTCGATCGCGGGATTTTGAGGCCCTCGGGCGCACTCCCAGGGTCGGCACCCGATGAGTTCGACCAGGACGTCGTGGTTGCAGATGGAGAAGGGAGAGGCAGGATGAGCGACGCAGCCAGCAATCAGTGGGTGGACACGAAGCGCGGCTTCATCAGCCGCGACATCTTCGTGGATCCACAGGTCTACAAGCTCGAGCTCGAGAAGCTGTTCACGCGCGCTTGGCTCTTCGTGGGACACGAGAGCCAGATCCCCAACAACGGCGACTTCTTCACGAGCCGGATGGGCGAGGAGTCGGTGATTCTCTGCCGCGACAAGAAGGGCGAGGTCCACGTCTTCCTGAACTCCTGCCGCCATCGCGGGATGAAGGTCTGCCGCTACGAGCAGGGCAACACGTCCCTCTTCACCTGTCCGTACCACAGCTGGACCTACGCCACGGACGGCAAGCTTCAGGGCGTGCCGCAATACAAGACGCTGTACGATGGCGTGCTGGACCGCTCCGAGCACTCGCTCATCGAGGTGCCGCGAATGGTGAGGTACAAGGGCACCGTCTGGGCGTCGTGGGACGCCCAGGCACCCGACTTCTTCGAGTACCTGGGCGACGTGAAGCAGCACCTCGACCAGGCCCTCGATTGCCGGGACGGGCGTGAGGGCGGGTCGGAGGTGATCGGGGTCCACAAGTGGATCATTCCGGCGAACTGGAAGCTGGCCGCCGAGAATTTCCTCGGCGATACCTACCACAATCCCAGCCACCGCTCGGTGGATCTCATCGGCATCGGTCCGAGCGCGGCCGCCGGCGTGAAGGGCCGCCGCGACGACGAGCTGGCGAAGGCCAAGCATGTCTGGGTCAGCTTCATGCAGGGGCACGGCGTCCACAGCGCCATCGCGCCGGAGCAGAACGAGTACGTGAACTCCTTCCTCAGCGACCCGGAGATCGAGGAGTACTTCCGGCACTGCTTCGAGGAACGGAAGCGCCGCCTGGGCGAGCAGGCGCGGCTCCTGCCCTTCACCGGCACGATCTTCCCGAACACCTCCTACCACGGCCGCCAGCCGCGCGGCCTCTGTGCCTGGCATCCCCACAGCCCCACGGAAACCGAGGCGTGGCGCTTCTTCCTCGTGGATGCCGACGCACCTGCGCAGGTGAAGGAGTACCTGCGGCACTACTACATGCGCTACTCCGGCCCGGCTGGCATGACGGAGCAGGACGACATGGAGAACTGGCTCTACGCGACGCGCGCCAGCATGGGCACCATCGCGCGGCGGCATCCGTTCAACTACCAGCAGTCCATGCACGTGTCGAAGATGAACGACCTGGTGCCCGGCAACGTCAGCCTCCAGCCGACGGAGGAAATGGCGCGCGGCTACTACCGTGCGTGGAGCCGTTACCTGAACGACAGCGACTGGGACGTCATCCTCGGCAGGGATGGCGGCGCCCAGGCAGCGGCGGCCGAGTAGCCGCGCCGTGGTCGTCATCGTGACCGGCGGGACCTTCGGGATCGGCCGATCCATCACCCTCGCTCTTGCCGCGCGCGGCCACCAAGTGGTCGCCTTCGGTCTCGAGGCGCGGCAGGTTTCGAGCATCGCCGAGAATGCGATCGCTTCCTTGCGCGCCGAACTGGCCGATCGCGGCCACGACGCGGAGGTCATGGAGGCCGATGTCTCGCGGGCTGAGGACGTCCAGAGAGTGGTGGACGGCGCGCTCCACCGCTTCGGGCGGATCGACGCGCTGGTGAACAACGCCGCCATCGGCCCCCTCGGCACGGTGCTCGACACGGACGAGGCTCTGTGGGACCGCATCATGGCGGTGAACGTGAAGGGGCCTTACCTCTGCGCGCGCGCTGTGCTCCCGCACATGATCCGGCAGGGTGGCGGCCGCATCGTAAACGTCGGCTCCGGCGCGGGGTACGGCAAGCCGAACATGGCCGCCTATGCCGCGAGCAAGGGTGCCCTGCACACGCTGACCTCCGCCCTCGCCTACGACCATTTTCACGACAGGATCTGCGTCAACACGGTGATCCCGGGCGGTGGCGGCATCGTCAGCGGCATGAGCCTCGGCCGCGTCGGCGGGGACACCAGCAGGTTCGGGCGGGGCGTGCCGGGCACGGCCGCCGGGCGGGTCGCGACCGGGGAGGACCTGGCCAAGGCGGTCGCCTTCCTCCTTTCCGACGACGCCGCGGTGATTTCCGGGACGGTGATCGACGTGGGCTGTTTCGCCCAGCAGGGCGGCCCGATTCCGCAGAAGCCGAACGCTTGAACGAAGGGGACGGAAGCGCATGAGCGAGGTGATCACAGCCAGCCGCCCGAAGCGGAGCCTGGCCTGGTACGAGTTGAAGCAGGAGGTCGAGGAGTTCCTCTACGCCGAGGTGGACCTCCTCGACGAACGGCGCTTCGAGGACTGGCTGGACCTCCTCGCCGAGGACATCGTCTACTTCATGCCGATGCGGCGCAACGTGAAGTTCGGCCAGCATGCGGAGCGCGAGAACACGAAGCTCGGTGCCGGCATCAGCTGGTTCGACGAGGACAAGTGGACGCTCACGAAGCGCGTCGAGCAGATCCTGACGGGCGTGCACTACGCCGAGGAACCGCTCTCGCGCGTTTGTCACATCATCAGCAACGTCCAGCTCCTCGAGGTGACTCCCTCGGCCGAGGAGCCGCAGGAGGTGAAGGTGAAGAGCCGCTTCCTCGTCTACCAGAACCGCGTCGAGCACGAGACCTACACCCTCATCGGGAAGCGGACGGATGTCCTGCGGCGGCACGGGGACAGCTGGCAGGTCGCCAAGCGCGAGATCATCCTGGACCAGAACGTCCTGCTGGCGAAGAACCTGACGATGTTCTTCTGAACGGGCAAGCGAAGGAACTCGATGAACATGGTGAACATCTTCGACCTGAAGCCGGGTGACTCCATTCGCCTCAAGAACGGCAGCGTGTGCGAGGTGGTGGAGAACATGGAGGACGGGATGTGGGTCATGGTGCGCTACACCTCGTGCCCCAGCGATCCCTCCTTGGTCGGTGAGGAAGAGCTCTGCCACGCCGAGCAGGTGGTCGAGACGGTGTGAGATGCCGCGCAACGACGCGCCATGGAGAATGAGGGCGCGTCGGGCGAGCCGTTCGGCTCTGGCGGTCCGGGTTGAGTGAGGCACCGCAGGTCCTCGGCCGGCAGGAACGAGACAGCCGTCGGGAAGAACGTACATCCGGTGCCGAAAAGGCAGGCGCCGGATCCTGATCAGCATTTCGTCAACGCAAAGGGAGGGGACCGACATGCCGCAGCACAGATCCACCCGTCGCCAGGCCCTCGCCATCGGGCTCGGGCTGCCCCTGGGCGCCCAGGCGTCGGAAACTTGGCCCCAGCGCCCCATCCGGGTCATCGTCCCGTATCCGCCCGGGGGCCCGGCCGATATCATGGGACGCCTGGCTGCCCAGAAGATCGGCGAGCGGCTCAACGTCAACACCGTGGTGGAGAACCGCTCCGGAGCCAGCGGCACGGTGGGGGCGGAGGCGGTCCGGGCGGCGGCGCCGGACGGCCACATGCTCCTTGCGGCGCCGAGCGTGCATGTCATGGGCCGCCAGGTGCTGAGAAACGTCCCCTACGACCCCATCGGCGACTTCACGCCGGTCGCCCGGTATGGCCAGGGGCCGCTGCTGGTACTGGCCCATCCGTCGGTGCCCGGCAACACCATCGCCGAGGCGCTGCCCGCGCTGCGTGCCAGGCCCTCGAACTTCGCCTTCGGGCTCTCCGCATTCGGGGCCGCCAACCACCTGGCGGTTCTTGACTTCAACCGCCGGGCCGGACTGAACCTGCTGGTCGTTCCCTACCGCGGCTCGGCTCCCGCCCTGACCGATCTCGTCGGTGGCCAGATCCAGCTCATGATCGATCCGATCATCGCGGCCCTGCCGCACGTTCGTGACGGCCGACTCAAGGCGCTGGCCGTCACGAGTTCACATCGCAGCCCCAGTGCTCCCGATGTTCCGACGGTGGCCGAGAGCGGCATGCCCGGTCTCGAGTTCGCGTCCTGGTATGGCGTATGGGGTCCGCGCGGCCTGCCGCCGGGAATCGCGCTGCGCGTGAACGAAGCCCTCAACGCGGGCATGCGCGAGCCCCAAGTCATCGAGCGACTCACGGCGATGGGTTTCGAGCCGGTGACGGAGAGCCCTGCCGAATTCGCCGCCTTCATCGAAAGCGATGTGCGTCGCAATGCCGAGCTCTTGCGCGAGGCACGCTTCCAGCCGGAGTGACGCCGCCCCGGCTGGTTGCGGCAGGCCACCCGCCTACAACGGTGCCTGGGTGACGAATTTCGTGACGAGATAGGGCTCGATGGCCTCCAATCCGCCTTCGGACCCGTACCCGCTGTCCTTCACCCCGCCGAAAGGCACTTCGGGCAGCGCAATGCCAACATGGTTGATCGTCAGCATGCCCGCTTCGATCCGCGCGCCGAGGGCCTGCGCCGTGGTTGCGGCGCCCGTGAAAGCGTAGGCGGCGAGGCCGTAGGGCAGACGGTTGCTCTCGGCCACAGCCTCTTCCAGATTGGAGAACCGGTTCACGAGCGCCAGGGGGCCAAAGGGCTCCTCGTTCATCGCGCGGGCGGCAGGTGGCACCTCGGTCAGGATGGTGGGCTCGTGGAAGTAGCCCTTGTTGCCGATGCGGTTGCCGCCCGCCTGGAGCCTCGCACCGCGGCCGATGGCATCCTGCACGAGCGCTTCGATCGCCGGAACCCGCCGGTCATTGGCGAGAGGACCCATCGTAACGCCGGGATCCATGCCGTTGCCGACGTTGAGCGCCTTCGCCGCCGCGGTGAAAGCCTCGACGAACTCGTCGAAGGAGCGCTCCTGGACGAGGAAGCGCGTCGGCGAGGCGCAGACCTGCCCGGCATTCCGGAACTTCGTGGCCGCAAGGATCCGCGCGGCCTTTCCGACATCCGCGTCGTCGAAGACGATGGCGGGCGCATGGCCGCCGAGTTCCATCGTCGCCCGTTTCATGTGCTGCCCCGCCATCGCGGCGAGCGTTTTCCCGACCGGCGTGGACCCCGTGAAGGTGATCTTCCGGATGACAGGGTGCGGGATGAGGTAGGACGAGATCTCGGCAGGCACCCCATAGACCAGACCGATCACGCCCGGGGGCAAGCCCGCATCCACGAAGCAGCGGACCAGTTCGGCGGGTGACGCGGGCGTCTCCTCCGGCGCCTTGACGATGATGGAGCAGCCCGTCGCCAGCGCCGCGCTGAGCTTTCGCACCACTTGGTTGATGGGGAAGTTCCACGGCGTGAAGGCCGCGACCGGCCCGACCGCCTCCTTCAAGACCAAGTTGTAGACACCCTCAGCCCGCGCCGGGATGACGCGCCCATACGCCCGACGGCCCTCCTCGGCCATCCAGTCGATGATGTCGCCAGCCGCCAGCACCTCCATCCGCGCCTCCCCGAGCGGCTTCCCTTGCTCCGCGGTTAGGATCGGAGCGATGGCGTCCGCTCGGGCCCGCAGGAGGTCGGCAGCCTTGCGCATGAGCTTGCAGCGGTCGAGGACGGACACCTTCCGCCAGGTCTCGAAGCCTTGCTGGGCTGCCTGGACTGCTTCGTCGAGATCAGTCCGGCCGGCGTGGGCGACGGTGCCGATGACCTCTTCCGTCGCGGGGTTGATGACCTCCAAGGTCCTGGCGGAGCGGGCGTCGCGCCATTCACCGTTGATGTGAAGCTGAACGTTTGGGTAGGCGCCCATCGGTGAAATCTCCATGGTTCTGTGTTGCGCGGGAAGGAACGGCGTCATCGCCCCAGCCTTGTCGGAATAGACGCCGGTCCCGCGGTCCATCTCGACGCGGCCACGCATCGGCTGCGCGGCACCGCAGCAGGCTGGGCAAGCGCTTCTCCGATCGCGGCTTCAGCGCCTCGACCACAGTCAACATCCTGTCGTTACGGCAGCACACCCGTCACGGGACGGGCGCCAAGCGAGTGGTCATCGGGCTTCGTTGGTCTCAATTCGTCGACACGCGCGACTAGACTTTCCGTTGACATTGTCAATCAAAAACGGAGGTGTCGTCGTCTCCTGCGTCCAGCTTCGTACTTGGAAAGGTGGGTAGGAGCGTGTTCAGCACCAATTGGCTCTCAGGACAACGACTGCGGCGCTTCCAAGCGCATAGGCCCCGGGGCCGAATGACCGGTCCGGGCAGACTCCCGCACGAGGGGCACCCTGGGCGGCGTGCGAGAAGGTTGATAACGTCAACCTCTGGTGCCCAGGAAGCCTGAGGAGCGACATGATCCGCCGTCACCTTCACTTCTTCCTGCTGGGCTGCGCCGGCCTGTCGGGATCGTTGCTTCTGGCCGCCGACGCCCGCGCCGAATTCCCAGACCGTGCCGTGCGGCTCGTCGTCCCCTTTGCGGCGGGCGGCGGAACCGACATTGTCGCGCGGCTCGTGGCGGCCCGAATGGCTGAGCGGCTCGGCCAGCCAGTCGTCGTGGACAACCGGGCCGGGGGCGGTGGCAGCGTCGGCTCCGATGCCGTGGCCAAGGCCCGGCCGGACGGCCACACGTTGTTGATGGCGACCGTTTCCACCCATGCGATCAATCCCGCGCTGCAAAGCCGTCTGCCGTTCGATCCCATCCGTGACTTCGCCCCCGTGTCGCTTCTTGTCACGGTGCCCGGCGTAGCCGTAGTGGGTGCGAGCCAACCGTACCGGACCGCCGGCGATCTGGTGGCCGCAATGCGGAACAGGCCATGGAGCGTCTCCTACGGCTCGCAGGGCATCGGCGGCATTGGCCATCTCATGGGCGAGATGTTCGCCCGCGAAGCCGCCGGACAAGCCGTGCACGTACCGTATCGGGGCGCCGCTCCGGCGATGCAGGATCTTGTCGGCGGCAGGATCGACGTGGTCTTCGACACGCTGCCCGGCGTGGCATCCCAGATCCGCGCCGGCACGGCGCGCCCACTCGTCGTGGCCTCTCCCACCCGCCTTCCTGCCTTACCCGACGTGCCGACGGGGGCCGAGGCGGGCCTGCCGGGCTTCGTCGCAGCAACCTGGAACGCCCTCCTCGCCCCGGCTGGCACTCCGCCGGAGATCGTGCGGGTGCTGAACGCGGCGGCGGTGGACGCCCTCCGGGCACCTGGCATGCGTGAGCGCCTGACCGAGATGAGCGCCGAGGTTGTCGGCTCGACGCCGGACGAGTTGGGGCGGTTCCTGCGTGAGGAACTGGCACGCTGGGGACCCATCGTCGAGGCAAGCGGCGCCCGACTGGACTAAATGCGCGGCAGGCGCCTCGCCCGTTCGGGTTGGGCGGGGTCGGCGGCCGTCAGGCCCCTGCCACATGTCCGCGCCCGAACGACCAGCACGTCGAGGAATTGACCATCACGCCTGGAATGGCCCTTGCGAAGATTGGACACCAGTCTGGAGCCGTCGGGCTGGCTCACTCGCTTGGCGCTCCAGCGAGCGCGGCTGTGATCTCACTCGCCGCCTCGACCACCAACTGACCGAAGTGTCGGGCTTGGGCCGCATCAATCCGTGCCTCAGGACCGAACACGCCCACCGATCCCGCAACCTGGTGACCGGCGCGAAAGAAAGGAGCTGCAATGGCGACCGCACCGCGAAACACCTCGCCGCGGCTGACCGCCACGCCTTCGTCCCTGCACCGCTGGAGGTCCTCCATGAGCTGAGAACGATTCACTTCGGCGGGCAGCGACCGCAGCACCGCCGTCGCGGCCGCTTCATCGCTCATGATGTGGGCCAGGATGGCCTTGCCGCTCGCTCCCCGGCTGATGTGCTCCGTCTCCCCGACGCCACGCGTGATGGTAAGGACCTGTCGGCTCGGCAGTTCCAGGAGGCAGAGCCGTTCGTCATCCTGAAGGACGAAGAGGGCCGCGGTCTCGCCCGTCACGTCACGGAGACGCTCCAGCACCGGCCGCGCCAGGGCCGCGACGTCCACGTCCGAAGCCCAGACATGCGCCAGGGACATCACGGCCGGCCCCAGCCCGAAACGTTGCGGCTCGCCGGATGCGTGCACGAGGCCGCTTGTGATGAGAGTCTGGAGGAGGCGGTACAGGGTTGGCCGGCTGATGCCGGTAAGCCGCTGGAGCTCCAGGACGGTCAGGCGGGGGCGCTCGCTCGTGAACGCCTTGAGGATCGAGACGGCACGCTGCACGGCACGGACGCTGTCCCCCTCCCCACCCTCCGCGTGATTGGTTGACATACTCAACTTGATTTTCTCCTCGACCATGGACAATATGGCCTTTGAGAATGCTGTTCGTCCACCGGACAGGAACGCGTTGGCGTTGGGTCCGGTCGAACGAAGCCCCTGCCCACCAACCGCACGGGGCCCGAGTTGTCCTGGCGGGTCCAGGCGCTGGATGCGTGACCATGAGGGAGAGACCAAGATGCCTGAGGTGATCTATGTTGGCAGCGATGGGACCGAGCGAAGGGTGGACGTGCCCAAGGGACGTTCCGTCATGCAGGGTGCCATCCAGAATGGCATCCGGGGCATCGAGGCCGAGTGTGGCGGCGTTCTTTCCTGTGCCACATGCCACGTGTACGTCGACCCTGCATGGGTGGATCGTCTGGACCCGCCGAGCGAGGACGAGGCGGACATGCTGACGAACACCGCCGCCGAGCACGAGCCCGGCAGCCGCCTGAGCTGTCAGATCGAGGTGACCGCCGAATTGGAAGGGCTGGTGGTCCGCATCCCTGAGACGCAGTCGTGAACGAAGGGTTGGTGATCCTCGGCGCATCCTATGCTGGTGTGCAGATTGCCGTCAGTGCCCGCGAAAGCGGTTACGACGGCCCGATCACCATCATCGGCGACGAGGTGGAGCTGCCTTACCAACGTCCACCCCTGTCGAAGGGGTACCTCTCCGGCAAGGTGGACGAGGCGGTCCTTCCGCTTCGGAGCGCGGCCTTCTTCGAAGAGCAGCGCATCGCGTTGCATCTCGGTGTTGCGGCCGCCGCAGTGGACCGGCGCGGCCGGACGGTCATGCTTGCCGACGGAACCGAACGCCGCTTCGGGCGTCTGGCCTTCGCGACGGGCAGCCGGGCCCGCATGCTGCCCCTGCCTGGCAATGACTTGGCCGGAGTGCATACCCTGCGCTCTCTCGCCGACGCGCGGCGTCTGGTCGCCGCGATGCGCTCTGCCGAACGGGCGGTGGTGATCGGTGGTGGTTACATCGGGCTCGAAGTCGCCTCGACCCTGGTTGCAGCCGGATGCGCCGTGACGGTGCTGGAGGCCTCGGACCGACTCCTATCCCGCGCGGCGGCCCCGCCACTCGCCGAGTTCGTGACCGACGTCCACCGCTCCCGTGGCGTGGAGATCGTCACCGGCGTGCAGGCCACCCGGATCCTCGGCGAGGACGGACGGGCCGTGGCGGTCGAGAGCACCGACCATGTGTCGCGTCCCGCCGATCTCGTCCTGGTGGCGGCGGGCGCGATCCCCAACGGGGAACTCGCCGTGGCGGCGGGCCTGGCCTGTGACCAGACGGCCATCGTCGTTGACCGATGCGGTCGCACCAACGAACCCGAGATTCTGGCCGCGGGCGACTGCGCGGTGACCCGTCAGGGGGGCACGATCCTGCGCCTTGAATCCATCCAGAACGCGACCGACCAGGGGCGTGCTGCCGGCCGCGTCGTGGCCGGGCGGGAGGACGAGCACGCAGCGGTGCCTTGGTTCTGGTCGGACCAATACGACCTGAAGCTCCAGATGGCAGGCCTCGTCGCCGGCTACGACCGGCACGTCGTCCGCGGCCGCGTTGAGTCCGGGCGGTTCGGCATCTACTACTTCCGGGAGGGTCGCCTCATCGCCGTGGACACGGTGAACAAGCCCGGCGACCACCTTACCGCGCGCAAGCTCGTGGCATCTGCAGACGGCGTCACACCGGAGGCAGTTGCTGATGAAAGCGTCGATCTGCGCGCTTTCCTGAAGGCGCACGCGAACGCATCGTAGCGCCCAAGCCAAATGGCTACTGCGATGCCAGGCTGAGGACAGAATCGACCGCTGGAGCCCGCCGCGGGCGAGGTGCCGCTGGCAGGTCGGGAGACGGCGTGGCGAACAACAACCGGGTTCCTGGAGCGCTTCGGCCATTTGGCGCTGTCCGACCTCACGCGCCGACGTTCCTCCGCGGCGCCTGGGATGGCGGCCGCGCCGCGGCGCGGGACCGGTAGCGGCGAGGGGCTTGGCGGAGCTCCGGCCCCCGCGCCGCTGCGCCGTGTCCCTCGAAAGTCTCGAGCGTGATAATTCTCCCTTATCGCGCCCGAGGGAGCTGTGCCATCATCCTCGCCGTGATCGCGTGCCCGACCGACTGATGGATCGCTTAGCTTCCCCTGGCCCCGAGGCGACTACGGCCACGTCCGCTGCCGGTGCGCCCAGCATCAAGGGTCAAGCCGCATTTGGCGAGGCGATCGGCTTCGCGTGCGCCTCGCTCTCAGCAAACAGTCGCCGTTCCGACTGGGCACACTCCGAGGGGTGGTGCACTGGCTTCGCCGCGCAGCCCGCCGCCCCAGAGGCCCTCGCTGCCGACCTCGCCGCTCACGCCTGTACAGGCGGCCGCGCGGCGCTCCGCCGCCGCCTCGCCGCCGTCTGCCCGCCCGACCGCCTCGCGGGCAAGCGGGACCCGAGACCGTGCGTTCCTCCCGCTTGGCTACGCCGCCGATCTGAGCCGCGCCGAGTTCGTCGCGGTGGACCGCGCTCATCTGGCGCGGCGGCGGCGACCGCGCCGGCGTCGGCCTCGGATGCCGCGGCGGCGAATTCGCGCGACTGCGTGCTCGACGCCCATGCGCGGTGGCCCGTGCTGGCCCTCGGCCCCCACGAACGGGACGCCCTGTGCAGGATGTGGGCAAACTGGGGTACGACGTGGCCGCTGCGGCGCGCCGGCGTGGTGGAGGGGGGCGGCCCAGGCGGGCAGCGCTCGCGTACACGTTCTTCTCGGCCGATTGGTCACACTGACTTCTCCTGCACCACCTCCGCCGGCGCTGGCTCGCTCTGAATTTTGATCTGGAAGCGCAGTATGCCTGACGGCTTGCAGCAAGACGAAGGCGTTTCCACGCTCCTCGACGCGTCGCTCCGACGGACTGTTCTGCTGCAGGGCGGCGACGGGATGCCCGTGCCGCTCGGTTCGCTCCTCGACCGCCGCGCCGTCGTGCTCCTAGGCGATCCGGGTCTCGGCAAGAGCACCTGCATGGAGGCGGTGGCCAGGGCCGCAGGGGCGCCACTTCGAACAGTGCGCGGATTTCTTGCTGCCCGCGCGGGCGACGTGGGCGCGCCCGGCACGACCCTGCTCGACGGCCTCGACGAAACCATGGCGCTTTCGGCGGATCGGACCGTGGTGGACGAGGTCGTCGCCCGGCTTTCTGCGGCAGGGTGGCCGGCGTTCTGGCTGTCGTGCCGACCCGCCGACTGGGCGCGCGCCGACGGGCGCGCGCTGCTGGCGGAGTGCGCGCCGGGCGGCATCGCTGTCGCCCATCTCCTGCCGCTCTCGGACGACGAGATCGAGGCGGCTGTCGCCGGCGCCGGCCTCGACCCGCCCGCAGTGCTTCGGGCGATGGAGGCGGTCGGGCTCCTCCCGCTGCTCGGCAACCCGCAGACGCTGCGGCTCGTCACTGAGGTGTTCGCGGACGGCGGGTCACCCACCTCGCGCACCGACCTCTACCGGAGAGCCACCGAGCACCTCGCGCGTGAGAGCAACCGCCTGCACGCGAGCGCCGCCGCGCGTCCGTCCGATGCCGAACTCCTTGAGGCCGGTGGCGCCGCCGCGGCGGTCCTGCTGCTTTCGGGCCGGGTGGCCCTCGCGCCCCGGGGTGCCGAGATCGAGGGCGCGGTCCCGATTGGGACAATGGACCGGCTGGCGCCAGCGGCCCACCTCGAAGCTGCCCTGCAGAGCCGCCTGTTCGCCGCCACACCTGGCGGCGGGTGGGTTCCTGCGCACCGCACCGTGGCGGAGTTCCTCGCCGCGGCCTGGATGGCGCGCCGGGTCGAGCTCGGCAGCGAGCCCCTCGGCCGAACCCTCGCGCTGATCTGCGGCGGGGCCGGCGCGCCCGACCCGTCGCTCGGCGGGCTCTTCGCGTGGCTGGCCGCCCTGCTGCCCGACGACGCGGAACGCTTTGTCGGGCGCGACCCGTACACCGTGGTCGCCTACGGCGACGTGGCGGCGCTCCGGCCGGGCGCGCGGCACGCGCTGCTGGCGGGGCTGCGGGATCTGTCGGAGTCGGAGCCGTTCTTCCGGGCCGGGCGGTGGGGTGAGGCGCGGCTCGGCGCGCTCGCCGTCCCTGAGCTGGCCGACGGGCTGAGGCAGATCATCGCCACGCGCCCCGTGCGCTTCCACCTGCTGAGCTGCGCGCTGGAGGCGGTGGAGCACGGGGCCCCCCTGCCGGACCTGACCGAAGACCTCGCCGCGCTGATCTTCGACGCCAGCCTGGACACCGAGGTCCGCACGCTGGCGATCAGCACGTTCGCCAACGTAGCGCCTGCGGAACGCCTGCGCACCGCGTTCTTTGCCCTCCTCGCTGACAACACGGTGGACCCCGGAGCAAACCTCGCGGGCACAATGCTGCTCAAGCTGTACCCCACCGTTCTCGGCGAAGACGAGGTCGAGGCGTTCCTGCTCCGGTTCGTCGCCACCGACACCGGGCAGGGGGACCGGCTTCACGTTGAGCACCGGCTGCCCAAGCGGGTGCCGGCTGTCCACGCCGCGGGGCTGCTTGACCGCCTCGCCCGCCACGCCTGGCCGGCCGACGCCCCGCACCCGCTGTCACGGGCCCATGAGGTCCGCGAGCTGGCGCGACGCTTGGCCGCGCGCGCGATTCCGACGGCGCCCCCAACGCGCGCCGTCTCGTGGCTTGCGCTGCTCGCCGGCGACGGGACCGGCGGGGCGAATCACCGTGAGCTGCGCGAAGCCTTTGCCTCCCGTCCGGACCTCTACGTCCCGCTCCTGGCCGCAGTGGCATCGCTTTCGGTGCGCGACGGTGCGCCGCTGCCGCCCTCCATGGCGCCCTGGCGGGCGAGGCAGATGCTGCCGTGGTGCGAGCCGCCTCCGGACGCCGCGGCGAGGCTGGTGGCGGCCGTGGAGGCAGACCCCGATGCGGAGGAAGCCTTGGCCTTGTACGCCTCCGCGCTCGTGCTGCTCCTGCACGACGGGGGCATCGGCTGCGAGGATATTTTCGAGCGCTGCCACGCGGCGGCAGGACTGCGGCTGGAGTTCGAGCGCGAGCGCGAGAAATTCGCTGTGTGTCCGCTGGGCGAGCAGGAGGAGTGGAGGCGAGAGGAGCGGCGCCGGCGCGAGGAGCAGGCGCGGAACGACGTCGAGACGCGTCAGCGCAGCGATGGCTGGCTCGCGGAACGGGCTGCCTCCATCGCGGACGGATCGGAGGAGCACGGCCTCGAGTGGCTCGCGCAGGGCTGGTTCGGGCGCATCCACGCGCCTGGTGACGCAGAGCCGCCGCGCGATCCGGTGGACCGGCTGGCACGCCTCGTTCAGCCAGAGGTGACTAGGGCGGCAATGTCAGGCTTCCGGGCGTATGCCGAACGCGGGCCGCTGCCCACGCCAGGGGAGCTCGCTGCGAGGGCGGGCGGAGTCTCTATTCCCGCTGTGGGGCTCGCGGCGCTCGCCGGCGCCGACCTTCTCGCCGTCGAGCGGGGCGACGCTGCCCTTGCCGGCCTTCCCCCGGAGCGCCGCGTAGCGCTGCTGTGCCTCGGGCTCGTGCACGCCACGCAGACGACGGTGGACCGCACCGTCCACCGGGACCGCCGGCCGTGGATGGGCGCCGTCGCCGACGCCCTGCCGGACGAGAGCGCGGCCGCAGTTCGGGCCTTGCTGTTGCCGCAGCTCGCGGCGGGCGCGGCGTTCCTCGACGGATGGGACCAGCTGCAGGGCGACCCCGCCCTGCGGCGCTTGCTCCGCGACGTCCTGCCGGATCTCCTTGCGGCGGTTCCCGCCGCCGGGTCCGCGCTGGATCCGATCTGGCGGACGGCCCTCGTCGAGTGCCCGCTCCCCGTCCTCGGCTCGCTCGTCGGGGCGCGTCTTGCCCGCGCCTCGTCGCCGGCGGATCGCTGGCCGTGGCTCGTCTTCTGCTGGCGGATAGCCCCGGCAGACCATGAGGCAGAGCTTCTTGCGGCCGCGCGAGCGGACGACGAGCGGCTGCACGCACTGATGCAGGACGTGGGCGAGAACTTCGACCCCGGCGGGCCTCCCCTGACGGCGCGGCACCGGGAAGTCCTGATCCGCCTGACCGGGCCGCGCTTCCCGCCCGCGCCGGCGCCCCCTGGGTCGTGGAGCAGGCCCACGCCTTACGATCGCGCGTGCTTCGTGCATCGGCACATCGCCGCTCTCGGCGACACTGGAGGCGCGGAGGCGGGCGCCGGCCTGAACAGGCTGCTCTCCGATCCGTCGCTCGCCGCCCACGCCGACCATCTGCGGAACGCCATCGCCGCTTGGCGTCGGAGGGCGAGGCTCGCGGCCCGGGCTGCGCCGTCAATCTCCGACCTGGTGCGCGCGCTTTCCGGTGGGCCGCCCGCCACCAAGGCCGAGCTACACGCCTTCGTGGTGGCGCACCTTCAAGACCTGCGCCGCGAGGTCCGGTCTGCGGCTGAGGATGCATGGCGCGCGTTTTGGAACGTTGATGCGAAGCGCGGCCCAACCGAGGGGCGGCCGGAGGAAGACTGTCGCGACGCCATCGTTCGGCTTCTTGCCGCCCGGCTCGAGCGTGCCGGGCTGGCGCAGGAGACGGAGGCCCGGCGAGTCGCCCGGACGCGCTGCGACATCGTGGTCGGGCACATCGCCGCGCGCGTGCCCGTCGAGGTGAAGTGCGACTGGAACGGTGAACTCTGGACCGCGTGGCGCGAGCAGCTGGACAACCAGTACTGCACCCACCCCGAAGCGGGTGGTTTCGGCGTGTACCTCGTGGTCTGGTTCGGGGCACGGCGGGGTAGGTCCCGGCGCGTCCCAGCGCCGTCGGCGGGAGCGGCCCCGGCGAGCGCCGAAGAATGCCAGAGGATGCTCGACGCAGCCATTGAAGAGGACGCCGGGCGGCTGGTGACGGTGGTGCTCGACGTCAGCCCGATCTCCTCGGTTGGGCTCCGTGCCGGCGGCGGCCCGGTACGTGGCGGTAGCAAAACTTCACCGCCGCCACGAGCCCGGAAGCTGAAGACGAGCGGTGCGAAAAGCGCCGGCAAAACATGAGGGGCGCAGGCGAACCTGTCCTTGCAGGTGGCGACCAAGCGCTACGAGCGCGGAGCGATGATCCTCACCTCGAACCTGACCTTCGGCAGCTGGGACCAAGCCTTCGCAGGCGAGACGGTGCTGATGGGGGCCATGCTCAACCGGCTGCTGCACCACACCAACTTGGTGCAGATCAGCAGCGGGAGCTTCTGCCTCAAAGACAAGCGCCGGGCAGGCGTGATGGCGAAGAGGGAGGGCCGCAGAGCGGCGCCGCCCGGGTTGGGGCTCGCCCCGCCCCGGGCATCATGCGGGTCGGATTTCAATCGGCAACCCCGCGCAAGGCGGGTCAGAAGTCAACCGGCGTTGACACCATCTGCAGTCAGGCCTCGTAGCGGCCTCATCGAAGTGCCTTCCTGCAGCCATGTGGACCCCGCTACGCCGTAAAGAGAGCCTATAGTGGACGCTATCAAGGACCCAGCAGGACTGCATCACGCGGCACCGCGAACGAGATCAATCAACGCTTGCGGATCGGCCGGCAACTCGTTCCCACGCCAAGCCACGTGCTGGTCAGGACGGGAGAGGACAAGGCGCTCCCCATACCAGGGCGATGCCTCTGCGTCATCGAGGTCGAGCACCCTGAGCGGCACGCCACGCCCTTCGGCCGCGCGAACGAGCGGCGCGACATCCAGCGATGCGTCCGTGCGCAGCAGGCTGAAGCCTGGACCTAGGCGATCGTAGAGCGAGCGCCCCTCGCCATCCCAAACATGCGGTGTGCGGCAACCAGGAACGGTCGAGGGCGTGAAGGCAGCCATGCTATAAGGAGGCGGCGCTTCGCCGTCGTAGGCGATGATGGGGGATCGGTCGTAGAAGTAGCCGAAGTTCAAGCCGCCGCAGCAGTATTGGTTCACGTTCAGATCGTAGGCCTCCTGGCCAAGACGACGGCGGGCCGCCGCGCCTTCGGGTCCGGGCGCCTCGATGTCCTCAGACACGCCACTGCGCTGGTTGGCAAGGGCGATGGAATGGTTCATCGCGAATCGCGAGACTTGGTCCGTTATCGGCAGGCGTTCGGCCTCGTAGGCATTGAGGATGGCGGGCTCTGCCCAACCCGACAGTACGCCCGCCAGGAGCCAGGAAAGGTTCGTGGCGTCGGCAATGCCGGCATTCATGCCGTAGCCGGCCATCGGCACCCAGATGTGGGATGCATCCCCGCAGATGAAGACTCGCCGGTCGCGAAACCGGTCCGCGACCAGACGGCGACCGATCCAGTCCTCCCTGCTGATGATCTCGTATTGGAAGTCGTCACCGACCCCGAGGATCTGGCGGATGGAGCGGTCGCGGCTGACCGACTCGAAATTCTCTTCGTCCGGCCGCAGGTAGTTGTGGATGAGCCAGGTCTCGATGCCGTCTATCGCATACATGTTGCCGCTGCGGCGGGGGTTCAGAGAGAAGGTCGCCCAGGCACGGCGCCCGCCCATGCGTTCCAGGAGGTCCGGTGCGCGAATGAAGGTGGATTGGACGCGCTGCACCACCGGGTCACCCTGGAATGTCGCGCCGATCGCCTTGCGGGTGGGCGAGGCACCGCCGTCGCAGCCAACAAGGTAGCCGCACGCGATTTCGAGGGGTTCGCCGCCGTCCAGCCGCTCAGCCCATACGCGCACGCCGGCGTCCGACTGTTCGAAGCCGGTCACGCGCACGCGATTGAGGATGCGCAGGTTCGGCATGGCCTGCGCGTGACGGAAAAGGATGGGCTCCAGGTAGATTTGGTTGATGCGATGCGGAGGCTCCGGAGTAGGCCAGTGCGTGTCCGGTCCGTTCCTCGACGTATAGCGGTCGCGCCGGCAAGGAATGGGGATGCGCGACAATTCCTCACCGGTCGCGGTGATGCGATACGAGATGTCGTTCGGGAAGTCCTCCGGCAAGCCTGCGTCGCGCAGAGCCGCGGCAACGCCGAGGCGGCGGAAGATTTCCATGGATCGCGCCGAGACGTGATTGCATTTCACATTCGGAGGTTCGCCCTCGGCCCGCATTTCCGCGACGGTGACATCAACGCCCCGCCACGCGAGGTCCATCGCGAGGGTCAGCCCGACTGGCCCAGCTCCGATGATCAGCACGCTCGTGCCAATGCGCTCGATCATGTTGACCTTCCTCCCATCCTCAGCGCTGCGACGATTTTCACATTGTAAGGGCTTTGTCCTTAAAGGATTAGCGGATAATACTCGTCATTTATCGAGGAAAAATGATGAATGCGACCCTCAGGCAGCTTGAGGCTTTCTCCCTCTGTTCCCGGCAGGGAAGCCTGACCGCTGCTGCCGGGCGCATGGGGCTGACGCCATCGGCCGTGAGCCTGCTCCTCCGCCAATTGGAGGAAGAGATTGGCCTGCGGCTGCTGGACCGTACCACACGGCGCCTCCAGCTGACCGAAGCAGGGCGTGAGGCTCTCGATGGCGCCGAACGCATTCTGGCGGAACGCAATCGGCTTGCCACCCGCATGAAAGGGCTCGTCTCGTGCCAGGGTGGGCAACTTGCCGTGGCGGCATCCGCCGCCATCGCCGCGGTGCTGGTTCCGAAGATGCTGCAAGCCTTCAACAGGCAGCATCCGGGCCTCCGCCTGATCCTCCACGACGTGCCGCCGGACGGAGTCGTGTCCAGCGTCGAGAACGGCATGGCCGAGATTGGTCTCGGGACGGTGGGCGAACTCACGGACGGATTGCGCGCCGAAACCCTGCTGAGCGATCAGGTCAGCGCCATCTGCAGGCCCGACACGCACTTGGCGGGCCGGCGTCGGCTCACCTGGGAGGAAGTGATGGTCGAGCCTTGTATCTGCGTCGCACGAGGCAACCCGATCCGCACGCTGATTGATGACACCCTCGCGACCCAGGGGCGCATCTTGCATCCGAAGTGGGAGGTCTCCTTCTTTGCGACGGCGCTCTCACTGACCGTTGCCGGCTTCGGCGTCGCTCTTCTCCCGAGCTACCTCGTGGGGCAGGAGCCGCTCTCCGGCCTGATCGCCATTCCGCTTGAAGAACCTCGGATTCAGCGGGATGTCGCATTGGTGTTGCCGGCAGGCCGAACCCTCTCGCCGGCCGCTACGGCGTTCATTGCTGTGGCGCGGCGCAGCATCGCGCGCTGAAGATGGAGCGGCATGGCGGAATGAGGATCATCGGCGCCCCCCGCTTTACTCACAGCAGCGAGTTGCCAAGCCGCATGCCCGCTGGGCGTCCACCTAGGCTCAGGACTCATTGTCCCAGCCAAAAGGTGACGGTGGCGGCGAGGGTGATGGCTGCGAAGAAGGCGTGGGCGCAGCGGTCGTAGCGCATGGCGATGCGGCGCCAGTCCTTGAGGCGGCCGAACATGATCTCGATGCGGTGTCGCTGGCGGTAGAGCGTGGCGTCATGGGGGATGAGGCGCTTGCGCGAACGCGTTGAGGGGATGCACGGGGTGATGCCGCGGGCTTGCAGCTCTGCGCGGAAACGGTCGCTGTCGTAGCCGCGGTCGCCGATCAGCTCGCGGGCTGGCGGCAGGCGTGGGAGCATGATGGCGGCGCCTCGGTGGTCGCTGGCCTGTCCTTCGGTGAGCAGCAGGACCACGGGCCGCCCCTGGCCGTCGCAGGCGGCGTGGAGCTTGGAGTTCAGCCCGCCCTTGGTTCGGCCGAGCAGGCGGGGAAAAGCCCCTTTTTGAGCAGGCTGGCGGCTGTGCGGTGCGCCTTGAGGTGGGTGCTGTCGACCATGATGCGCTCGGGCGGCCCGCCCTCGGCGGCGAGGGCTGCGAAGATGCGATCGAACACGCCCATGCGGCTCCAGCGGATGAAGCGGTTGTAGAGGGTCTTGTGGGGTCCGTAGGCCGCAGGCGCGTCGCGCCACTGCAAGCCATGGCGGATGACATAGACGATGCCACTGAGCACGCGGCGGTCATCCACGCGCGGAATGCCGTGGGAGAGTGGGAAGTGCGGCGAGAGCCTGCGCATCTGCGCGGGCGAGAGCAGGAAGGGCGGCTTGGGACTGGGCCTGGGGGACCTCCGCCATGCCCAGAATCACAGCCCGCCGAAGCCGCGCAAGCGATTAATGGGTCCTGAGCCTAGGCTGATCTGTGAAGTCGAAGCCCGCCAGCGTGCGTAGGAAGGGGACTTCCGCAATCCGTATAGGCGCCCTTACTGCGGCCCAGCCTCCCCGGTTGTTCCCAGCTCTGGGAAGACGGCGGCCAACTGGGCTAGCATCAGGCGCGCGATTCCCGGCGACCGGATGTGGACGCCGACCTCCCCGGCCGGAAAGGTGTCGTCGGTTGAAGCGGAGGCCCAATTCAAGCTGGTGACGACCACGTCGTCGTCGTCCCAAAGCACAAACTTTCCGTGCAGCGGCACCTTGCTGGTCTGGATAAGCCGCACACCATTCTTCGCGGCGTCCTCAGCCAGTTCCCGGGCGTGGCGCCTCTTCAGCGGGCCGCTGGGTTGGGCGTAGAGAATGGCCACGTTCACGCCACCCCGGCCCGCGGCCACCTCACCGGGCAGGATTGCGCCAGTCCGCGCCGTTGAGCCAAGCCGGTTGCTGCCGACGACGAGGGTGCGGGCCACTGTGCCACTTGCGACCCGCATCAGCGCCTCGTGAGCCCCACCGTCCAGAATGGTCACGGCAGAGGTCCCGCGCGGTGGCGGCAGGCCGGCGCCGCTTCGGAGGTCTCGAGCGGTGAGGTAGAGCTCCGAAGCAAGATCGCCGGAGAGGCCGCTGGAGGCGATCATACCCTGCAGGGTAAGCATTGCGTCTGCCACGGTGAGTGGGGCACGCAGGACGGCCGTGACCTCTACCGGTTGGAATTTAGAGGACAGCCAGTTGCAGGAGCTGACTGCGGCGATCCAACCCCCATCACCATCGTCCGCCAATAGCAACTTGGCATGGGAGCCCGTCACGCGCATGCGGATTCGGATCCCCGCGCACAGTGTCGGATCGGCTTGAATGCGGTCGGCGATGATCCGGGCGGCACGGGCGTTTCTGCCATCCTTGTCGGTCTCTGACCCCACGCCCCATAGCAGATCTATTCTCACACCGCGGGCAGCGGCCGCGCGCAATGGTTCCTCAAGTTCCGCGAAGCGGTCCGCGTCTAGAAAGGTGGAGTGGAGGAGCACTCGGTGCGTCGCCTTCGCCAACACATCCAGCAGGAGCGAGCGCTGGCGACTGCCACCGACTATGAGGTCCTCGGCGTCAAACGCACATGGGACCGCGGCGCGGCCCGGCCCGTCGATCCGCCTGGGTCCGGTCGGGCGGACGCGGGGTCGGACCTCTCGGGGCGTAGCAGCGACCTGCGCGACGATGGCACGTAGCTGCTGGCTGGCCACCTCTGGCAGGTTGCGCGCCGTGCCGTCGACGACTTGGACGCGCATGAGGCTGTCGTCCTCGATGACGGTCTCGCGCCCGAGCACGCGCAGTAGCCTACGCTCGCCCCGGTTCTCCAGGAGGTCCACGAGCCTCGAAAGGCTGGCCTCGTGCGCCTCCGTGCCCTCGTCCACTTCGAGGATGCGGACGTCGGCGTTCGCGTTGCGCTCGCGCTCAAGGTCGACCCGGCGAGAGAGTCGTACCTCGCGGGAGAGAAATGCCTCGCCCGAGTAACGCTCAATGACGAAGTTGAATCGCTGCGTGACCTCGCGGGGCAGCCGCGGCAGCGGTCGCCCAGTTCGCACCAACTCGGCTCCCGCGACGCTCGCGATGAAAGCGGCCGCGTCCCGATCTGGCCGGACCTCGACGAACCTGAATCGCATCAGGCGGGCAAGAGAGGCTGCAACAACCTGGAGCGGGAGGCCAGAATCCCGGGAGAGCGCGGCGAGCGTGCCCCCAGACCCGCCGAGCGTAAGGGCAAGCAGCAGGGCCTCGTCGATGACGCTCCAGTCCCAACCGTAGTCCATCACGGCCCGCCCCCGGATCCGGCGCACGGGGATGCCGACGATTATGCTCACGAAGCTGCTCCCAGGAGACCCACAGGCAGCACAGCGGCGAGAGGGGTCCCGTCGGGTGCCCGCCGGCGAGCCAAATCGTCGATCGTATCGAGGGCCTTCGTGATGAAGCCGAGATCGTGGCCGTCGTCGCGGCCAGGGTTCACGCCTCGCACGGCCTCCCGGAGAAACGCCAGGCTCCCGACAAGTACAAGACGGGAACGGGCGCGGCTGAGCAGAACGTTCATCCGACGCGGATCCGACAGGAACCCGAGCCCAGAGCGCCCTGTGCGAGGGTTGTTGCGGACGAGAGAGATCACGACGAGATCCGCCTCGCTGCCCTGAAACGAGTCTGTGGTGCAGACAAAGCCGAGGCCGGGCCGGGCAGGGTCGAACGCGTCCAGCCCGGCGGTCCGAGCGGCACGGAGCCTTGCGTCGAGGCGGGCGACCTGTGCACGGTAAGGAGAGAGGACCGCCAAGGTCGGGCGCCTCGTCGTCCCCGTTCTCGGCCGGGCTAAGCGAAGCACGTCCATGACGGCTTCCACCTCCCGCGGATTGCACCAGGCCGGTCGCTCTTCGAAGTGCTCGGCTCGTCCAGTCTGGCTCACGTGTTCGAAGTCAACAACGATGACAGGGCTGGCAGTGAGGGGAGCGTCGAACTCGACGGTGGGGGAGCAGGCGTACGCCTCTCGCTCCCGTTCCAGCACGGTGCGGAGTTCGCCGCCGTAGAAGGCGTTCGAGACGATCTCGGCCACGGCAGGGTGCATCCGCCGCTGCTCCGTCAGCGTGGCCGCAATCCGGCGGCCAGTCGGGTTCACGCGGCCTCGCCTTTCGTCATCCTCCGCATAAGCCCGAAAGGGCTGGATCAACCGCAAGGCCCCGGCGGCAAGCCGTTGAAGCGTGTCGCTGTCCTCAGCCGCCCGCCGCAACTCCGCGAGCTCACCGCCAGCGAATAATGCGCCGACCTGCTCTTCTGCCAGAGATAGGACCTGCGCGAGGAGGCGATGGTCGGCGAGGATGCGCTCCAAGCGTTGGGAGTCGAATGGCGGGAGCTGCCGGTGGTCGCCGATAAGGAGGCGTCGCCCAGCCAACGCGAGTACACCCGTCAGCTCGGGCCCACTCACCTTTGCGGCTTCCTCGACGGCGACCATATCGAATCGAGACCGCTCCTGCACAAGGCGTTCAACGACAGATGAGTTCGTTGTGGAAACCACGACGTTCGCTGCGTCGAGGAGAAGGTCTGTTGCCGCCCAGACCGCCTTGCGCTGCGCGCTCGTCTGGCCACCGGGACCTGTTGCGGACAATGCATTGAGTCTGTCGCGGAAGGAGGGCGGCGCTCGCTCAACCATCGCGCTTCGGGAGAGCGCGGCCAGCATGTCCGCGGCCTTTGCAGCGAGGTCGGCGGCGGTCGGTGACCGGTTTTCGGACTGGGTACGCACGAGCAACGCGCCGGCCGGGAGCGCCTTGGCGACCTCTTCCTGAAGGTTGTCCAACGCGTCATGCCCCTGTGCCGTCAAGAGCAGGCGGGCACCGGGCTCAGCCGCGAACCGGCGCCGCACAACCTCGCGAGCGAGGCGCGTTTTGCCCACGCCTGGGGGTCCCACAACGAGAAAGAGGGGAAGCGTCGAGGTCAGCCCCTGCAGCGCACGTTGCTTCGGCGCGTCCAACTCTCGGAATTCGTTGTCCTCAGTGACGGTTTCCCGCGAGCTCCGCCGCACGAGGTAGGGGTCGGCGAGCATGTCCGCCAAGCCGGGCTGGTCAGCGAGTGCGGCGATGTTACGCAGTCTGCGGCGGATTACGCGTTCCGTACCCTGATCATCGCCGGGCCGCAGGAAAAGCTTCCCCCCGACCGGGACTTCCCCGTCGAGCTCGAACCGATAGACAGGTATGCCGTCGACTCGGCCAAGGCCGATGAAGGTGAGGGCCGCATCGTTCCGCCGGTCCCCGAGCGACGGGGATGGACCAAGGAACCACGCTCCCTCGCCCTCGCGGTCATCTTCCTCGAATAACCGCCTGAGGGTGGCTGCTGCGGTGCCGAGGCCGACCTTCCTCGCAATCTCGTCACGTTCACCGGCAACCGCCCCAAGCTCGACCACCCTGCGCCCGCGCTCTGTGCTCAGGCCGGCAACCGCTACTGGCAGGGCTTCAAAGGAGCGGACGAACGCTTCTACAACCTGGATGAGGTTCAGCGCCCGGCGGACATCGCCTCGAACCCTCGCCTCCGGCTCGGCCTCCTCGGCGCCCGCGAAAGCGCCCCAGTCCAGGGCCGCGGGCCCGAGTCGTGCGCGAAATTCCCTGGCCTGGGAATGGGTAGCGACGATCCGGACCTCTTGCGCTATCTCGTGGGCCGTGCCCCACCCACCGCGCGGGTTGTCATCGTCGCGAAGCGTAGCGGATTCGCAGAAGGCGATGTCCCACGACGCCTCACCGCCCTGCTCGCGAAAAGGCCGCAGGGAGTACGTCATTAGCTCGGTGACGAGGAAGAGGCGCTCGGGCTGACTGCCCGCCCGCGTCGGCACGAAGAGGGTGGCACCGGACGCCAAGTCCGCGGCGGCCCACGAGTGCTGCTCCCGGACTTCATCCTCTGCGATATCGCCGTTGGTTGCCCGCGCGACCGAGCGGCCCAGGCCACTCGCCTCCGTGATGAGCAAGGCGAGAACTCCGGTCCTCGCGAGGCCGGTGCGGCCAAGTTCCGCCACGATGGCGTCGATGGAATTCAGGACCGACCCGGCGTCGGCGCGGTCTGACTGCGTTGGCGAGCCAAGGCGGCGCAGCAACAACGCCTCAGCGGGCGACAGCTCCGGCGCCCCGGCGCCGCCCGCGCCCCCTGTCGGTGCGGCATCGAGGATGGCCGCGGCGAAGGCGCCGAACGCGCGCCAGTCTGCGGCGAACGAGTAGGCCTCTGGCCTCGGCGCCGAAGGACCAAGCGCAGGCTGTGAGGGCGTCCCCGTCGGGGCGGCGAACCAGAGGCTCCACTCGAAGCCGCCCAACTGAAAATCTGGTTCCTCCGCACCCCGCGTCATCACGACCTCGGCCCGGACGTTCCCATGTACAAGGCCATTCGCATGGATCAGGCCTATTGCCTGAGCGACACGACGCAGGTTCCGCCAAAGGAGCGTGCGCGGCCGCGAGCCCGCGAGGTTCCTGGTCCAGTGGCCTCGGCTTGCCCGCGGCAGGAACTTGGAGAGCTGCTGCCCAGCGTCTTCGAGGACAACGCCAAACTCCTCGTCGTCCTCCACGAACTCCAGTACGTCTACGATGACCTCCGGCGCCCCGGAACTCGCCATGAGCCGTTGCACCTGGCGCTGCTCATGCAGCCAGAGAGCCCGCAGGTCGTCGTCGAGGGGAGTTCCGGTCTTTCTCCACACGCGGAGGGCTCGCTCCGCCCCCGTTGCCTTCTCGCGCACGGGATATACCTCGGACCTCAGTGCAGGCCGGTCCGCCGCGACCACGGCGTCCCCAATTACCTCAAAACGCTCCTCGAGGCGTGGGCGCCGATGCCTCACAGACGCCACGCGCAATGTCCTAATGCATTCAGGTCGTACGTGAAGTCTCTCGTCGTTACAGCGTTGCACCCAGCGCTGCTTGCACTACCGCCGCCGATGCGTGCCGGCAGCAAAAAATCCGAATCGGCTTCCATGCCCCAAACTTCGCACCTCCCGAAAAGTCATGCCACATAACCGCGCGGTCCGGGGAAAGCCGCACGGACCGCGCCGGAGCGTTTCCGCGGACAAGAGACATGCTCCGAAGGAGGTAGTCCGCATCACAGCAAGAACGCGGCGCCACTCTTATGGCACACCGACCTCACTTCCTCGAAAAGAGCCGGGACCATCGGGATGCCTGCGCGACGCCGTTCCGCCGTGGTGTCGTGTTCGGGGTCGCCCGGGACGAGGACGGGAGCGGCGGGGTCGGCCGGCGGGTTGGATCGGAGACGGGCGAGCAAGGCGTTGAGGTCGTCGGCGAAAGCATCCCGGTCCCGGAAGGCCGCAGGATCTAGGACGAGGAAAAAGTGGCCGGTGCCGAGCGCGGCAAGGCCAGCCCCTGTGAGTGTAGCACAGAGGAGTTCGACCATAAGCGCCAAGCCGTAACCCTTATGCGCCCCCTGCTCCCGCGTTCCACCGAGGGGAGCGAGACGACGCGCCTCCGCCGCGCGGGCGGAGTCCCGCTCCGGCGCCCCATGCTCGTCGAGCGCCCATCCGGCAGGTATCGGCTTACCGGCCCGACGGGCGATCGAAACCTTGCCGTAGGCGACGGTGGTCGTTGCCATGTCCAGCAGCACCGGGCGCATTGGATCCCGCGTTGGCGCCGCGAAAGCGATGGGGTTCGTGCCGAGCGCCGGTTCCGTGCCGCGAACCGGCACCATGAGATGGGAGGAGTTGGTGAGTGACAGGCAGAGCATCCCTTGCTCCGCCGCGCGGCGTGCGTACCAGCCTGCAGCCCCGTAGTGGTTGGAGTTGGTAACCCCGACGACGCCCAGGCCATGCTCCCGCGCCTTGCCGATCGCCATGTCGGTAGCGAGGAGGCTCGGGACGTGCCCGATCGCCTTGCGGCCGTCGAGCAGACCGGCTGGGCCGTGATCCCGCAGCGTGGTCGGCACCGCGCGGGGGTCGAGGCGGCCTTCCTCGAAAAGTCTTTGATAGTGCGCCAGCATGCCGACACCGTGGGAGTCCACGCCGGAGAGGTCGGTTTCGACCATGATGGTGGCCGCCATGTCAGCGTCGCCAGGTGCCATGCCCCAGGCGATGAAAACCGATACGATCTGAGCATGCAGCCGTTCGGCGGAGATGAGGCGTATGTCGGCGGACATGGCTTGCTCCGAATACGGGGGTGGAGGGGGGCGCCGTTCTCCGCAGTGCCTACGATGCGACGCGGGCGACGCTACCGGGCACCGCCGAGGCCGAGAACCTCGACCGCGTGCTTCGCGAGCTGCTTCTTCTGGATCTTCGAACTGGCGGTCATGCCGATGCTTTCGAAGCCCTCAACCACCTGGACGTACCGGGGAACCTTGAAACCGGCCATGTGCTCCCTGCTCCACGCGATGAGGGCCTCCGGTTCGCAGGATTGCCCCTCGTTGAGGATCACGAAGGCGCAGGGCACCTCCATCAGCCGCGGGTCGGGCACCGCCACCACCACGGCCTGCCGGATGGCGGGGTGACGGTGGAGGATGTCCTCCACCTCGGCCGGGGAGACGTTCTCGCCGCCGACGCGCACGATGTCCTTGGCACGCCCGGCGAATTCCAGCCGCCCCTCCTTGTCCAACCGTCCGAGGTCGCCGGTGGAGAGCCAGCCATCGGCGCTCAGGGCCTCGGCCGTTTCCTTCGGCTTGTCGAAATAGCCGCGCATCACGCTCCAGCCGCGCACCACGATCTCGCCTGTGCCGCCAGGCGGCAGGTCCTCGCCCGTCTCCAGATCGCGGATGCGGACCTCGATGCCGGGCTGAGGACGCATGCGGCCGCTGATCCGGACCTCCTCGTCCTCCCACCAGCAGGATTGCGAGATATTGGGCGACGCCTCGGACAGGCCGTAACCGACCACGCACTCGCGCGCGCCCATCTCCTCGACGATGCGCCGGACGATGCTCGGGGAGGCCGCGGCCCAGGCGCCCCGCAACACCAACCTGCGGCGCGAGCGGTCGGGGTGGTTCAGCAGCATCAGCGCCATGGTGTCGTTGCCCGAGAAGTGCGTGCAACGCTCCTCTTCCATCAGGCGCAGCGCCTCTCCGGGCTCGAAGCGGTCCATCGAGACGAGGGTCGTCACATGCTGGATGCAGGACAACACCGAGAGGGTCGAGCCCGCGACGTGGAAGAACGGTCGCGCGCTGTGGAAGCGGTCCGCGATGCGAAGCCCCATGCGCCCGCCGGAGAAGAAGGCGTTGGCGCACATGGAGCGATGCGTGAGCATCACCCCCTTGGGAAAGGAGGTGGTTCCGGACGTGTACTGGATCAGCAGGACGTCGTCCGGGGCGCAGCGCGGTGGCCCCTCGCTCCCCTTCCCCGCCGCCAGGAACGCGTCCCAGGACCGTGCCGCGGCCGGCACGTCGCTGCCCAGCACGACGACCTCGCGCAGGTCTGGCAGCGCCGCGTCCGGCAGGGCGCGGTCCAGGCCGGGGGCGATCCCGCGCAGCATCGCCATGAAGTCGATCCGGAGGAAGCGATCCGCCATGAACAGGCGGCGCACGCGGGACTGGCGGAGGGAATAGGACAGCTCTTCGGCCTGGAACCGCGTGTTGACCGGGACAGTCACCGCGCCGACCGAGCCGAGTGCCAGGAAGATCGAAACCCATCGCGGCCCATTGCCCATCAGCAGGCCGACATGCTCGCCCCGCTCCACCCCGGCGGCGAGGAGCGCGGCGCGGATCGCCGCAACCTCACGCTCAAGCTCAGCGAACGTGATGCGGCCGGAGGGCGCAACCACCGCCTCGACCTCAGGAGCGATCGCCACGGCGCGCCGCAGGGCCTCAGCCGTGGTCAGGGGGCAGAGCCCCTCCAGCGCCAGGCCGCTCACGACCCCGACGCTCCGAAGGTGCCCATCGTCTTGCGCCACTCGCCGCCGGCGAGGCTCTCCTCGATCGCCATCAACTCGGTCGCGAGCGCGCCGCGCGGGTCTCGCTCCAACCCCTCGTCCACACAGCGCTTGGCTAGGCGCATGGCGGCGGGGGGCGCACCGGTGATCGTCGCCGCGATCCCGGCCAGGGTCGCCTCAAGCGCCTCCGCATCCACCACCCGCGCCACCAGCCCGCCCTCCCGCGCCTCCTCGGCGGAGAGGGTGCGGCCGGTAAACATCATATCCTTCGCCAGCCGCTTGCCGAGGACGCGGGACAGGCGCTGGGTCGCGCCCACCGTCCCCCACAGCGCCTCGGGCGTGCGGAAGCTCGCACCCGGGGTGGCGACGACGAAGTCGCAGGCTGCGGCGATCTCGACACCCGAACCGACGGCCGGGCCCTCCACCACCGCCAGGCTTGGCATCGGCAGCCGCTCGAGCGCGTCGTAGGCCGCGAAGCCCTTCAGGCGGCGGGCGCGAACCTGGTCCTCGCTCATGCCCTTGCGCTCCTTCAGGTCGGCGCCGGCGCAGAACACCGGCCCGTTGGCGCGGATCACCACCAGCTTCGCCTCCAGGGACACGGCGCGGCGCGCGGCGGCGAGCAGCGCCTCGGCGAGGCCGGTATTCAGGGCATTGCGCGCCGCCGGGCGATTGAGGATCACAGTGGCGAGCCCATCCTCCCTCAGCTCGAACAGGACGTCGTCACTCATCGTCGTCTCGCTCACAGGGCACCACCTTCCCGCAGGGCGGCGATGCGCGCCGCGTCCATTCCGAGGCGCTCGCGCAGCACCTCCTCCGTGTGCTCGCCCAGCAGCGGTGGGCGGCCGAAGCGCGGATCCTCCCATCCATCGAAGCGCAACGGCACGCGCAGGCCGGGGAACTCGCCGAGGGTCGGGTGCTCGAAGCGCTGGACCAGGCCGCGCGCGCGAACGTGCTCGTCCACCATGACCTCGTCGAGAGAGAAGAGCGGACCGGCCGGAACCCCGGCACCGTCCAGCGCCGCGAAGGCCTCGGCCCGGGTGAGCACCGCCATGGCCGCGGTGATGCCCCGCATCACCGCGTCCCGCTTCGCCACGCGACCGGCATTCGTCCCGAGCTCCGGGTCTGCCAGCAGGTCGTCCAGCCCAAGGGAGCGGCAGAGCGGCTCCCAGTGCTGATCCGAAACGGTGATGTGGAGCCACTTGCCATCGCGGCAGGAGAAGCTGGCCGACGGCACCCGCCCCGGATGCTCCGTGCCGAGCCGGGGCGGCACCTCGCCGAGCGCGAACAGGCGGGCCGCGGCGATGGTCAGCTGCGCCACCTGCGCGTCGAACATCGAGACGTCGATATGGCCGCCCCTGCCGGTCTTTTCGCGGCCCTGCAGGGCGGAGAGGATGGCGATCGCCACCCAGAGTCCCGACGACAGGTCGGCCACCGGCAGGCCAGGCTTCACCGGCCCGCCCCCGCGCTCACCGGTCAGGCTCATCAGGCCGCTCATCGCCTGGAAGACGGTGTCGTAGCCCTTGCGCTTGGCGTAGGGTCCGGACTGGCCGAAGCCTGTGCAGGAGACATACACGAGCCGCGGGTTGAGGGGCGACAGGTCCGCGAAGCCGAGGCCGCGGCGCTGAAGCGTGCCGACCGGGAAGTTCTCCACCAGCACGTCCGCCTTGGCGGCCAGATCGCGGATGACCGCGCGCCCCGCCTCGCTCCGCAGGTTCACCGTGATGGAGCGCTTGGAGCGGTTGCAGGCCATGTAGTAGCCGCTCACCTCCGCCCCGTCCGGCTCTCCATCCCGCTTCGCAAAGGGTTCGAAGCCCCGCGTCTCGTCGCCGCTGCCGGGCTGCTCCACCTTGATGACCTCGGCGCCCATCTCCGCCAGGATCATCGTGGCGAAGGGGCAGGCCAGCACCCGCGAGAGGTCGAGGATGACGAGGCCTTCAAGCGGTCTCATGCGGGCCGGGTCCTTGCATCGGAGATGAGCTCCTTCAAGCGCAGCAGCGCGGAAGGCGGCAAGGCCGCAGCCGCCTCCGCCCGCGCCGCCGCCTCGTCGAGGACACGCTCCGCCGGTACGACCCGTTCCGCCAGGCCGAGCGACAGGGCCTCGGCGGGGGTGATGTCGCGACCAGTCGCCAGGAGGTCGAAGACGCGGCGCGGCGGCAGGTGGCGCAGCAGCACGGGCACCATCAGTTCCGGCAGCATGCCATGTCGCGCCTCCGGAAAGCCGAGGACGGCCGTGTCCGCGAGAATCGTCACGTCGCAGGAGAGCGCAAGTGCCGCGCCGGCACCGAGAGCCGCGCCTTGCACCGCCGCCGCCACCGGCTTGCCAAGGCGGGAGGGCGCCGCCATCAGGGTGGGAGTCAGGGCGCGCCGTGCGGCCATGGCCGCCGGGTCCTCCCGCAGCGCCCTCATCTCCCCGAGGTCGGCTCCGGCACAGAATCCTGGTCCGTTCGCCGCCAGCACGATGGCGGCGACGCCATCCTCCGCCGACGCACGCTCCAGCGCCGCCAGGAGAGCCTCGATCATGGCTCGGTTGAGCGCGTTGCGCTTCTCCGGCCGGTTCAAGCGGATGACGCGGACGCTGCCGCGATCCTCCTCGATCACCAGGGTGTCGGTGCGACTCATCCGGCTCCGCCCGCCAGACGCAGCCGCGCGGCCTCGGCTTCGGCGACCAGCTGCTCCACGAGCGCGCCGGCCGGCAGGATGTCATTGATCAGCCCAACCGTCTGCCCTGCCTCCACCTTGCCGCGCTCGACGTCGCCATCCAGCGCCGCCTGCTTCAGCGTCCGGCTCATGTACAGCTCGGCGAGCACTTCCTTCGCATGCCCCGCGCGCTCCGCCGCATCCACTTCGGCGGTGAAGAGGTTGCGGAGCTGGCGCACCGGCAATCCCCCCCTGCCGACGAGTGTGGTGTCCGACAACGCGGCGCGCCGCACCGCTTCCTTGTATGCGGGATGCACGCTCGCCTCGTCCGTCATCAGGAAGCGCGTGCCGAGCTGCGCACCCTCCGCACCAAGGGCGAACATGGCCGCGACCCCCGCTCCGTCCGCCACGCCGCCGGCGCCGATGACCGGCGCCCTCACCCCGGCCTTCACCACCGCGCGCACCAGCACCATCGCTGAGACCTCGTCCGGTGCCGGATGGCCGCCTGCGTCGCCGCCGACCACGATCAATCCGTCCACCCCGGAGGCATCGGCCTTCTGCGCGTGGGCGGGCGAGGCCACCACGTGCAACCATTTCGCCCCATAGGCGCGGAAACGCGGCAACGCCTTCGGCCCGCCCTGCGACGCGATGATGACCGGCACCTGCTCCGCCTCCGCGATGTCGAGGAACTCGGCGGAGCGCTTGTTGTATAGCGGCACGTTGAGGGCGAAGGGATTCGGGGTCCCCGCCTTCACGGCGCGGATCGCGTCGAGCAGGTCATTCGTGCGCATAGGACCGGCGGCGATCACCCCCAGGGCGCCTGCACGCGACACGGCCAGCGCCAACGGCGCGGACGAGGACGCCCAACTCATGCCGCCCTGGATGATGGGATGGCGAATGCCGAGCAACGCGGGCAGCCGGGAGGGAAAACCCATGGTCGCACTCACGCCGTCTCGTCCTTCAGTCGTCATGACGACAAAACCGCATATCGTTGACATTGTCAACGACCATCGCATGCGCCAATGGCGGGCAGCATCGCGCGGTCCAAACCGGACGGCGGCGCCTGGCCGCGGAAAGTCGGGGGCAGCGGTCGCAGCTGGTCCTGAGTGCTCGGTCCGGCGTCATGGCGGACCCTATGCCCCCTCCGCCACCCAGGCAGCCGGGCGCTTCGCCTTGAAGGCCGCGATGCCCTCCGCAGCCTCCGCTCCCGTCGAGCAGCGACTGAAGGCACGCGCACCGGCCTCGGCGTATCCCGGCGGAGCCACATCGCCCATCGCGGCGAGAAGGGCCTTCGTCTCGGACAGCGCGCCGGGCGCGCCGGCGCGGATGTCGCAAAGGATCGCCTCAAGCATCGCATCCAGCGCGGAGGCGTCGCGGGCCACCTCATGCACCAGCCCAGCCCGCGCGGCAGCCGCGGCGTCCACCGCCGCCCCTTGCAGGACCAGGCGCGCCGCGGCGCTGCGGCCCATCCGGCGCACCAGCCACGGCAGGATCTGCGCCGCCACGAGGCCGCGCCGCGCTTCGGGCGCCGCGAAGCGGGCGTCTTCCGCGGCAATGGCGATGTCCGCGGCGCAGACGAGGCCGAGTCCGCCCGCGAAGGCGGAGCCCTCGACCCGTGCGATCACCACCTGCGGCAATGCGGCGATGGCGGCAAAACGCTCGCCGGTGCGGCGATTTCGCTCCAGCGCGGCGGCGAGTCGCGCCTCCGGCGTCGAACCGGCACCGCCGGCCTCGTCCAGGTCCAGCCCTGCGCAGAAATGTCCGCCCGCCCCGGTTATCACCAGGACGCGGGCCGTGCGGTCGTCCCGCAACTCGGCGAGCAAGGCGTCGAAACGTTCCGCCAGTTCGCGGCTCATAGCATTGCGGCGTGACGGGCGGTTGAGCGTCGCGCGCACGACGCCGCCTTCGCGCACGACGAGAAGCGGCGGCTCGCCAACGAGCTCAGGCATGCGTGACCTCCCCGACACGGATGGCGCGCGAGTAGAGGGCGCGTCCGAGCAGCGCCTCGGCCTCCCGCCCGGCGGCGCGCAAGCGACCGAGGTCCAGCCCTGTGTCCACGCCCATCGCTTCGAACAACGTGGCCAGATCCTCGGTGCATACGTTGCCGGTGAAGCCCTCGCCGTAGGCGATGCCGGAGGGGTGCCCCCCTGTGCCGCCGAGGGCGGTGTCGAAGTGCCGCAGCCCCGCTTCAAGCGCCGCGACGCAGTTGGCGATGCCCGTTCCGCGGCTGTCGTGGAAGTGGGCGATGAAGGTCGCGTCGGGCAACGCCTCCTTCAGCATCGTCACCAGGGACCGCACGCGCGGCGGAGTCGCGCTGCCGATGGTGTCCCCGATGGAGATGCGGGTGACGCCGACGGACACGAAGCGGCGCGCATCATCCAGAACCCGTTCCGGCGGTGTCGGGCCGTCGAACGGGCAGTCGAAGGCGACGGAGATGGAGCCGACGAGGGTGAAATCCCGTCCGGCCAGCCCCGCCATCTCCGCCACGTTCGCCCACTGCTCCTCGCGTGTGCGCCGGAGGTTCTTCCGCGTGTGCCCCTCCGAGGCGGAGACAAGGAAACTGATCTCCTCCGGCCCGCGGCCTCCTGCCCGCGCCGCCTGCGCGCGACCCACGGCGGCCGGGTTGGGGCAGGTGGCCTTGAACAGCACGCCTGGGCGCGGACGCGTGCCGGCGAGCACCGCTTCAGCATCGGCGAACTGCGGGATGTACTTCGGGTGGGCGAAGGACGTGATCTCGATGCGTCGGAAGCCGCAATCGGCGATCCGATCGAGCATCGCCACCTTCGTTCCTGCCGGAAGGACCACAGGCTCGTGCTGCAAACCGTCGCGGCAGAAGCACTCGGAAAAGATCACGTCGGGCACATCGGTCACGGCACGAGAATCTCCAGGATGGCGATCGCGGAACACGGGGCTGGCTGGCAGGTCTGCGCGCTATCGTATGCGCGGAAGGCGCCTGGTCCTGCGCGCCGCCCAGTCGGCGGCCCCCTGCCCGAAGTCGGATTCATGGGATCCGCCTCCTCCCCCACTGCTCTGGCGCGATCGCCGATATTAGTTGACTATGTAAACAATCACCTATGCTTCGTCAACGGAACAGTGGCCAGTTGGGGCCTATATGCAGCGCAAGTCCTTTGGTAGGGTCCATGTGCTGAGCGCGGAGCCGCCCCTTTGCCTGGAAGAGCTGCCAAGACATCCGTCGATTCTGCGTCCAAGACGATCAAGGATCTCCTGTCCTACAGGATCCACCGCTTGGCGAACGCCTTGAGCCAGGGTGCCGCCCGCCGGTACCGGGCGGAGTTCGACGTCAGCCTCATGGAATGGCGCATTCTCGCCCTGCTCGGGGACTTCGCGCCGATGACGCTGAAGGAACTGGCTCTCGAGAGCGGCCTCGACAAGAGTTTGGCCAGCCGCACCGTCAGCGGATTGGTTGACCGCCGACTGATCCTGCGAGCGACCGGAGCCGAGGATGCCCGTGAGGTAAGCCTTCGCCTTACCGCCGCTGGCCGCCGGACCTACGAGGGGTTGATCCAGTCCGCGCGGGCACGCGACGCAGCCTTCTCGGCAGCTCTCGAAGCAGGCGAGCAAGCCGTCCTGGAGGGACTGATCGAAAAGCTGATGTTGGTCGCGCGCCAGCAGGCCCGGCCAGAGGCTTGGGCCACTGGGCAACGGAACGCGACTGCAAGGGCCCGCAGGGCTGTCGAGTCCCGCACGGGCGCGAAGCGTGCTTGAAGGGATCAAGTCCGTCCACGACACCCTGGAGATGCGCGGGAGGCTCCGGCTGGCTTCTCTGGCGCCTGACTGATTCATCGGCGCTGCGTAGCAACAAGCCTGCCTCCTCAGCAGGACCGGCTTGAGAGGGTCGCTCTTCTAGCTGTCGTGCATCAACACCTCTGCTCATGACGTCGTGTGCATGTCGAGCAGTCCGTCCAACACGGCGATGGCCAGCGTCCCTGCCAAGCCATCCAGGCGGCCCGCCCTGCGGTCCTCTTCCTCGACCAGATGCAGCGCCAACCATGCGATGGCCCGCAGCCCGGACAGGCTGCGCGGGCGGCGCCCGGACACGTGCTCGACCAGCACGGCGGCGTTGCAGCGCATGGCGAACCCTGCCTCGGCGTCGCCACCGGGCTGGTCGGCGCGGCCGAGCAGGTGCACGACCTGCACGCAGTCGCGCAGCAGGCCACGCTCGCGCGCCGCGGCACGACGCCGCCGCTGGCAGGCCGGGCAGCGGGTCGGGACCTGTGCGGCCGCCGCCGTGCCCGACGGGCCGGATGCCGCGCCACCGGGGACGAGGTGCGCCAGCGCCTGGGCGTGGACGCGCAGGTGCGTTGGCCCGGACCGTCGGTCCGGGATAGCGTGGGCGGCAGCCATCTCATGCTCTCCTTGGGAGCAGGGGTGGTCAGGCGGGACCGGGCGTTGGCGCGCCCGGTCCTGCCGTCCCCGGCGCATGTTGCGCCGGTGCCGGACATCTAGTACGTGCCCGACATCATGACAACAGTCATCATGTACCACCGGTACGTCAAGCGATTTGCCGCGCCTGCGCATGCCCGGCGGGACGGGGGGCGGTGAGCGCGGACCCGGATCGGGCGCCGGAACCATCGGGGCAGGCGACCACCACCTCGTCCGCCTCCATTCCGACTGCACCTCGCGCCCCCGGGCCGACCAGCCGCGCGCGGCGTGACCCTGTCCCTGCCCCTGTGCTGACGGCCGCCCTGTGCCGGGCGGCGCGGGCCGGGCTGGGCTGGACCCAGCGCGAGCTGGCCGGGCGCGCCGGGGCGAGCCGGGTGGCGCTGGCGGACTGGGAGCGCGGGCACAGCCGGATGCAGGCGCGCATCATCCTGCGCTTCCAGGCGGCGCTGGAGGCGGCGGGCGTGCCGCTGCTGCCGCCCGGCGAGGGCGAGGGTCCGG
>JBEQBS010000002.1:0-43620 GCA_041639675.1 Rubritepida sp.
ATGTTCGCCACCAGCAGATTCCCGAGCCGAATGCGCTGTATCGGTTCCGGATCCGGGTGCGGAACCGGCAGGTCATCAACGGCATCTCGGCGGTGGCCAACAACGGCGGTGGCGCGGTGCGCATCACCCGCGCGGCGCATGGCTTTGCCACGAATGACACGGTGACGGTGGCGGACGTCTCCGGCGTGCCCGGCGCGAATGGCACCTTCACCATCACGGTGATCGATGCGAACAGCTTTGATCTGGTCGGCTCGACCTTCACCGGCGCCTATCTGAACACCGGCTGGGCCTCGGTCTCGCGCAATCTCGCACCCGCCTCGAACACCGACATCAAGGTCCAGTTCGTCACCATCGCGGACTACGCCGAGCTCACCACCGAGATCACCGCCGGCCGCGGCCAGTCGGTCGCGGGCCAGGGGCTGGGCGTGAACGTCCTCAGCACCATCCCGCCCAGCGTCACGCCCGTGGGTGGTCAGGCGCGCAACACCAGCGGCGCCGTGCCGGTCCTGGCCGCCACTGGCTACTCGGCCAACCCGATTGCCGTCACCACGGCGCGTGGTGTGGATCTGCTGGCGACGCTGATCGGCGCGCTGGTCACCAAGCCCTACGCCATCCCCGAGGCCGACTGGCAGACCGCGGCCGCGGCGGGCGGGATCATCACTACCACCGACGTGGTGCTCCGGGCGGCGGCTGCGGCCGGCATCCGCAACTACGTGACCTCGATCGACCTCCGCAACGCGCATCCGACGGTGGCGACCGAGGTGGTGATCAAGGATGGGGCGACGGTGATCTGGCGGCAGTTGCTGGCGGCGGCGATGCCGGCGCCGGTCGAGATCACCTTCCCGACGCCGCTGCGCGGCACCGCGGCCACGGCGATGAACGTCGCCTGCATCACCACCGGCGCGCAGGTCTACGTCAACGCACAGGGCTTCGCCGCGCCGTAAGGCGCGGCCCCAGGAGCATCCCATGACAGAGCCGATCGACCCGGGCGGGGGCTCCCCCGCGCCGGAGCAAGAACCTGTGCCCGATCGACTGCCCATCGCTGGGCAGTCGATCACCGCCTGCCGCGCCCTGGCCACGCCCGTTACCGTCGACCGTGCCGCGCGCACCGTCGAGGTGGTGTGGAGCACTGGTGCCCGCGCCCGCAACTTCGTGCCGCCGCTCGGTCCCATCATCGAGGAGCTCGACATGCGGCCGGAGGCGGTGCGCATGGACGCGCTGCGCTCGGGCCGCGCGCCCGTCCTCGACACGCACCGCCGCGCCGGGACGCGGGATGTGCTCGGCCGCGTCACCGCCGCCCGCCTCGAGGCCGGCCGCGGCTACGCCACGCTGCAATTCAGCGGCGCCGACGACGTGGAGCCGGTCTGGCAGCGCGTGGCCGACGGCACGCTGCAGTCCGTCAGCGTCGGCTATCGCGTTCATCGCTACGAGCCCCGGCCCGACGCCGCCACCGGCCAGACCATCCACCGCGCCGTGGATTGGGAGCCCTACGAGATCTCGATCGTGCCCGTCCCGGTGGACGCGGCCGCTGTCGTCCGTGGCGAGGGGGATCAGGGCACCCCCGCCACCGCCATCGAACCTGCCCTGACCATCCCCGAGGAACCACCCATGCCCGAGACGACGCCGGCTTCGCCGGATCCCGCGCCGGCGCCGCCCGCGCCGCCCAGCACCCCGCCCCAGGAGAGCCCCGTGACGCCCACCGCCCCGCCGGAACCCACCCGCGCCGCGCCGACCCCGCCCGATCTCGAGGCCATCCGCGCCGAGGCGGACCGCGCCGCCGTCGAGCGCATCGCCGCCTATGAGCCGGTGCTGGCCGCCGCCCGCGGCCTGGTGACCCCCGACATGCTCGACGCCATGCGCGAGGCCGCCATCCGCGACCGCATCTCGCCCGAGGTGCTGCGTGGCCGCCTGTGGGACGCCTTCGCCCAGAGCGCGCCGCGCCCCTCCCTGCCGGCGCGCCCGGAGGCCGGCCCCGGCCAGGACGACCCGGCCAGCCTGCTCGACGCCATGGCCGAGGCACTCGCCGCCCGCTCCATGCCCGGCTACCAGGCGCCCAGCACGGGCCCCGGCGCCGGCCGCCACGTCGAGTTCATGGGCTGGCGCCCCTCCGACATGATGGGCGAACTGCTCCGCGCCCGGGGCGAGCGGAACATCCCCCGCAACCCGACCATCCTGGCCGAGCGCGCCTTCCACACCACCAGCGACTTCCCCGCGCTGCTCTCGGCCGCCGCCAACAAGATGCTGCTCGCGGCCTATGCCCCGGCGCAGCCGACCTATCGCACGCTGTTCCTCCGCCGCGATTTTCGGGACTTCAAGCCACACCGCCACCTGCGCGTGGGCGACTTCCCCAACCTCGTGGCGCTCTCCGAGAACGGCGAGATCCAGGCCGGCACCATGTCGGAAAGCCAGGAGCTGGTGTTCCTGCAGACCTTCGCGCGGCGCATCCGCGTCACGCGGCAGATGCTGGTCAATGACGACCTCGGCGCCTTCACCGACTTCGCCTCCATGATCGGCCGGCGCGTGGCGGACTTCGAGAACGCGACGGCCTATGCGCTGGTGAACAGTGCCAACGGCGATGGCCCGACGCTCATCACCGGCAATGCCGCGGTCTTCGGGACGGCTGCGGCACGCGCCAACAAGGCGAGTGCCGGCACGCTGCTGGACCTGCCGAACCTGGCGCTCGGCCGTGCCGCCGTGATGCGGCAGCGGACGCTCGACGGCCTGCCCATCGCGGTGGGCGCGCAGATGCGCCTGCTGGTCGGACCGAACCAGGAGCTCGCCGCCCGGCAGCTGACGGTCTCCGTGCAGGCGACGCAGACCAGCAACGCCAATGTCTATGCCGGCTTCGTGCAGCCGCTGGTCGAGCCGCTCATCCCCGCAAACCGCTGGTATCTGTTTTCGGATCCCTTCGCCGCGCCGGTCTACGTCTACGGCTACCTCAATGGCGCCGAGGGGCCGCAGGTCACCACCGGCAACGTCCAGGGCGTGGATGGTGTCGAGGTCAGCGTGATCTTCGACTTCGGCGTCGGCGCCATCGACTGGCGCGGCGCCTGGTTCAACCCGGGCACCTGATCCCCGCCTTCACCCGTCAGTCCAAGCATCATCGATCCATGCAGAGGGCGCCCCACCGGGCGCCTTCTGCGTTTCTGGAGCTCCTATCCCCATGCGCAACTACGTCCAGCCGGGCAACAGCCTGGCCATCGCCGTGCCCTATGCGGGCGGCATCCTCTCCGGCCAGGGTGTCCTGGTCGGCGCGCTCTTCGGCGTGGCCGCCGTCGATGGTGCGCAGAACGCCATCATCGAGGCCGCCACCCAGGGCGTGTTCGACATCACCAAGGAGCCGGCGCTCGCCATCACCGCCGGCGCACGCGTCTTTTGGGACAACACCAATCGGCGCATCACCACCACCGCCACCGGCAATTTCCAGGTCGGCATCGCCAGCCTGGCCGCACTCGCCGCGGACACCACTGTCCGCGTCTGGCTCAACCGCGTCCCGGCGCTCGGCACGTGAGTATCGATCCCAAGGCCACGCGGGGCTATCGCAACCGCAATCCGGGCAACATCGAGCACGTCCCCGCCAACAAATGGCAGGGCCTCGACGAGCCGTCCTCGGATGGGCGCTTCTGCCGCTTCACCAGCCACGAGTTCGGCATCCGTGCGCTGGCGGCGCTGCTGGTCACCTACCAGGACCGGCACAAGCTGCGCACGCCGCGGGCGATCATCGAGCGCTGGGCGCCGAAGGTGGAGAACGACACCGCGGCCTATGTCGCAGTGGTGGCGCGGCGGATCGGCGTCGGGCCGGATGATGCGATCGACCTGCATCGGCACGATCATCTCCGCCCGCTCGTGGAGGCGATCATCCACCATGAATGCGCCGGGCTGAGCTATCCGGCCGGCGTCATCGATCGGGCACTCACCCTGGCCGGGGTCCCGCCCGCGCAGCCGGTGACGCTGCGGGAGGTCGCCGCCGTCACCGGCACCGGGCGCGGCGCCGTGCTGGTGGGCGCGGCGGGTATCGCCACCGCCGTGGCGCAGGCCGCGCCGGCGATCCAGGCGCTGGGCACGCTGGCGCCCGCCGTCGCCATCGCGGTCATCGCCGCCGCGGTGGTCGGGGTCCTCGCCTGGCGACTGCGACGGCCAGCGTGAGCGCCTTTGCCGCGGCCATGGATGCACTGGCTGCGGATCCGAACATCGGGACGGATGCGACCTATCGCGCGGGCGGGACCGGGGCACCAGTCCTGCTCCGCGTGGTCCGTTCGTCGCCGGACCGCCTCGGCGATGCCTTCGGGACGAGCGTGATCCAGGCCAGCGACGTTCTGACCGTTGCCAACGCCGTGCTGCCCAGCGTCACGGCGGACGACACCTTCACGCTCGGCGCCGACACCCTGACCGTCCAGCACGCCGAGCGCGACGCCGCGGGCATCGCCTGGCGCGTCTTCTGCCGCCGATAGGAGCACCGCCATGATCGACCCCGAACGCATCGGCGGCATCGTCGGCGAGGCACTGCTTGCCGGTGCCCTCGGTGCGCTCGGGGCAATGGCACGCTTCTCCTCCACCGACCGACCACTGCTGACCCGCGCCTATCTGCTTCACGCGCTGGCGGGCGGCAGCCTCGGCACCGGCGCCTGGCTGATCGCGCACGCGTTCGAGCTGGATGGCTGGTGGCTGTTTGCCGTGGCTTGGCTGGCCGGGACGCTGGGCTACGCCGCGCTGCACGACCTGCTGCTGCGCATTCTCAGCCGCAAATTCGGTGGGCGCTGATCCGTGCGCCTCGGTGCCGCCATCGTCGGCAATCTTCGCAAGGTGCTGGCCGATGAGGTGAAGGCGGGTGAGCGCGCGGCCATGGCCGCCATCCGCGCCGAGACCGATCAGGTGAAGGCCGAGCTGCGGCGGCAGGTCACCACCGCCTTCTCCGGCAACGCGCGTGGCATCGCCAATGCCTGGCGGTCGATGATTTTCCCGCGGTCCGGGCAGTCACTGCGGCCGGCGGGGCTGGTCTTTACGAAGGTGCCCAACGTCATTGACGCCTTCGAGCGCGGCGCGCTGATCCGCGCCAAGGGTGGCGGCAAGTTCCTGGCGATCCCGACCGGCTTCAACGCCGCACGCGGGCGCAGGGGCCGCGGCGAGAAGGGCATGCGGGTCACGCCCGCGCAGATGGTCGCCTCCGGGCAGGCCTTCCTCCGGCCCTTCAAGTCCGGTCGGGGCTTCGTCTGGTGCCTGCCGCTGCGGCAGGGCGAGCAGACGGGCCGGCGGCGACGCACCCGGCTGGTGGCGGGCGGTGTGACAGAAGTCGGCACCGCCAACCGCAAGGGGCGCGAAGCCTGGGCGCGCGGCCTGCTGGAACAGGGGATGGTGCCGATGTTCCTGCTGCTGCCGCAGGTAAAGCTCGCCAAGCGGCTCGACGTGCGCGGCGCGGCCGAGCGCGGGCTGCGCCGCCTGCCGGGGCGCTTCGTGGCGGCCTGGGAACGCGAGAGCGGGAGGGCAGCGTGAGCGCGCGCGAGACTGCCATCGCGGCGCTGCACAGCCAGCTGGTCACGTCCCTGGCCGTTCGGAACCCGGCGCCGACCGTGCTGCGCGGCGAGACCATCCCGCAGCGCATCCCCGCCGGTGGACTGGTCGTGGTCCGTGACGGCGAGACGGTGGAGGAGACGCCGATCCTCTCGCCGCTCGCCTGGCAAGTCGAGCATCGCGCCGAGGTCGAAATCACCGTCGCCAGCGCCACGCCGACTGCGCGCAACACCCTGCTCGACGCGCTGCTGGTGGATGTGGCCGCGGCCATCGCTGCCAACCGCACGCTCGGCGGCTCTGTCGAATGGGCACAGCCCGGCAGCGCGTCCTTCGACGATGTCGAGTTCGAGGGCGCTGCCGCGGCCCGCGCCGCTGCTGTCCCCGTGACCCTCTGGTTCACTGTCGCCGGCTCGCCGCTGGCCTGATCCCCCTCCAGGAGAACGCCTATGCCCCGTGCCATCGGCGCGAACTGCCGCCTGCTCATGCTGCCCGAAACCGTCTACGGCACCGCGCCGGGCAGCAACTGGCGGCGCATGCCGTTTCTGTCCTGCGATCTCGGCGCCGAGCAGCCGCTGCTCGATGCCGATGTCATCGGGGTCGGCAGCAACCGGGATCCGGCGGCGCCCTTCCTGGACACGGTTACGGTCGCTGGCCAGGCGGTGGTGCCGGTCGACCTGATCAACATCGGCCACTGGCTGCGGCTGCTGCTCGGCGCGCCCACCACCACCGGCACCACGAACTTCATCCACACCTTCGCGTCGGGCGCGGCCTCGCTGCCGAGCAACGCGATGGAGATCGGTTATCCGGATGTGCCGAGCTTCGACGTCTGCACGGGCGTTCGCGCCGACACGCTGGAGCTGGACTTCACCCCGACCGGCGCGGCGACGGCGACCTTCGGGCTGCTGGGCCAGGGCTCGGTGCGCACCGGCGCGACCTCAGGCGGCACGCCGACCAGTGCAGCCTATACCGCCTTCAACAAGGCGCAGGGGTCCATCACCCGGGGCGGCTCGGCGCTGGCGCAGGTCACCGGAGCGCGGCTCACCTTTGCTAACGGAATGGAGGCGGTGCGCACCATCCGCGCCGATCGGCGCGTCGAGGGCGTGGACCCTGGCATCGCGCGCTGCACGGGTCAGATCACCGTGCGCTTTGAGAACACGACGCTGCTGGCCCAGGCGCAGGCCGGCACCGCGGCAGAGTTCGCGCTGGCCTTCACCATCGACGCCAACCGCAGCCTGACCATCACGCTGCACGAGGTCTATCTCGCGCTGGCCAAGACGCCGATCGAGGGGCCAGCCGGCGTGGAGGCGAGCTTCGATTTCCGAGCTGCGTTCAATGCGACCGCGACGCGCATGATGACGGCGGTGCTGCGGAACCAGCAGGCCGGGACGGAATACGCGTGAGCTTGACCGTCGGTAGCGATAGTTGGCTTTGTGAGGCAAGCGGCTGTCCCACTGCAGGATGCGATGTCACTATGGGCACGTCCACGCCGTCTGATCTTCAAAGCTAACGGCCGGAAGACGGACGTTTATCAGTCGGCAACGGTTCGCCCACCACCACAACGTAGGCAGGCGAGCCAAGCTGGGGATAGAACTGCAACCGCACAGCGTGGAGGCCGTTTCCGGGCCCATCTGCTACCTGACCCAGCGTGAGCAGCGTCGTGGTTGCAGGGTCAACTTCATGCGGTGCGTCCTGCGGCCCGCCGCCCACGTACTTGGATAGGTCGTGGCTCTCGTTGAGTATGGCTTCTGTCAAGAAAGGTTGAAATCCATCTAGGCCCAAGCGCGACACTGCGAATGCGTGGGCAGTCTTCGCCAGGAAACGGAGAAAGTGGTCGCGGTTAACGGCCCCAACCTTGACTGCCACGTGAAGGCTTCCAGTCTCCTCCGCGACGCGACGTGCCAGTTTGCTTGCCGTGCCTTCATCGCAATAGGTCCATGGTTTGCCGTGATCGTCGCCGGGTTCTGCGTTGAGCCTCATCATGCGCGCCTCTGGAAGCTGCCAGAGATTTAAGGCAAGCGGTGCGTCTGCAATGCGATAGCTTCGCTCCCCTAGGTCCCGAATGACTTCGCCGCGGTCGTTCACCTCCAAGAAGTGTAAACTGGTGTGGGTAGGGCGGTTTTTCGGTTTGGTTCGGCTGGGAGCGTCCACCTGAATGCGGAAGACACCCAGCTGTTTACGAAGGACTTCCTGCTCATATGGCTGAATTCTTTCGGCGCATGACTTGCAGGCAGCATCTTCGAAGATGACAGTATTTCCGCCGAGCGCAAACGGGATGATGTGCTCGTCGGTCAGGTTCTCCGTACCCAGGCAGTAGATGCAGCGGCCCGGTGTGGGAATGCGTTGCTGTTCATGCTTGTCCAGATCGTACTCCCACAATTCCATTCTAGTTTCCTCACTGGCAGCCGGCAGTGCTGGCGACAGGTTCAGGGACGCATCTCGACACCGGCGGAGGAGAGCCTTTGCTCGGCCAAGCTGCGAATGCGCTCGTCGAAGATGTCTTTGAACTCGAGCACGATCCACTCGGCGGTCATATCGTGCAGCCCCGCTTCGATCATCTGCTCGAAACCGGATGTTCCGGATGTTCGATCGACCAATTTTTCAAAGGCAAGCTGTGCACCATGGCGCTCAAGCATTGGACGCGTCCTGCTGGCGCGCTTTCCAGTGAGCGCCTCGAAGGCAGCGATCCCTTCAATCCATCGCCGAGCAAGCGGGTCATCTGCATCCTGGCCAGCCAGCTCGGCCAATCGGCGCAATCCCGCACGTTGCATGGCCTCTGCCTGCGGTTGGCCTAATTGGCCGGCCGCCAACTGCGCTTTGGCGTTGCGCATGATTGCGCGCACCGAATCAGCGCTCCCCGACGCTCCGATGGCGGCCAGGGCTTTCTGAAATTTGGCGTCGTCCAGGCTCTGTGCCACCGCGTTTCTTCCACTGTTGATTTTCCGACCAGCAAGCCGCAACCGCGCTCGCGTGATCAGCCATCCTCGCCAGAGAGATCAGCCAGCAGGACAGCGAGGTCTTGCGATGCATGAACGACCCGCAGAATACGCGGGGGATTCTGGTCCGGCTCGTAGACGATCAGATAGGGGAAACGCCTCAGCACAAAAAAGCGGAATCGCTCGGGCGCGAATTCAGTGCGGACGGGCCCAATCATCGGATGTTCGCCGATTGCCTTCGCCGCCTCGTTCGCCGTGATGCGCAGTCGATCTGCTGCTGCTGGGTCGTCGCGGCTGATCCATCCCACCGCAGTGCGGAGGTCAGCCAGCGCCTCGCGCGTGAACCTCGCCGCGGCCGGCCTTCGGGCGCGACTCAAACGCGCTGCTTGGCAGCGGCGATCACCGCCTTCAGTTCAGCATCTACATCTTCGGCGGAGAGGGTGCCTTCATGGTCCGCCCGCTCGCTGACGTCGCACAGCATGGCGACGAACCGCTCACGGCGTTCCTCGGCCTCCTGCATCAGGCGGAGCGCATGACGCATGACCTCGCTGGCGCTGGTGAACCGGCCCGAGGCCACGCGGGTGTCGATGAAGCTCTGCTGCTCCGGCGTGAGGCTGACATTTGGCACGAAACACTCTCCCTCGGCGCGCATGGCCAACTTGGCCATCGGCGGCCGCAGGGTCAAGACCCACCACACAGGGGAACTCCGCATGCTGACCCTCGACCTCCCGGTTGAGCCGTACTGGCTCGACCTGCCGCGCGGCGTGCGCGTGGAAATCCGCCCCGTCACCACCGCCGTGATGGCCGCCGCCCAGGCCGGCTCCGCCCGCCGTCTCGGCGCGCTGCGGACAGCGGAGGCCGACCTCGACCCCGACATGGCCCGCGGCCTGGCCTTTGCCTTCCTGGTCAAGGCGCTGGCACGCCACGCCGTCACGGCCTGGGAGGGCGTCGGCGACGCCGCCGGCAAGCCGCTGCCGCTCTCTCCCGAGGCCGTCGAGCGCCTGATGGACATGGACGAGATGGCCGCCGCCTTCTGGGACCGCGCCACCGGCCCGGTCGCCGCCGTGGCGCTGGAGGGAAACGGCTAAGGGCTCGAGCCGAATGGCACTTCGGCCAGGGCCCTGACTATTGCCGAGGCTGCGCGGCTCTCGATCGCGACTGCGGCCTGGCCTGTCCCTACGCCGCGCACGCGCCGGCCAGTATCGAGGGCGCCGCAGCCTGGGCCGCCGGCACCACCTGCGCCACGGCGACGATGGCCGGCCTCGACCTCGACATGCCGGCGGCGCTCGCCACTGCCCGCGAGATGGGCGCCTCTGGCTGGGCCGCGGCCGAACTCCTGCTCGCCATGCGCATGGGCCTCGCGGCCGGCAGCGCCTCTCGCCGCCCCGACAACTCCACCGACGCAGGAGGCGTGACGCATGGCTGACGCCACCCGCCGCGTTTCTGTCCGCCTGTCGCTGGACGACGCTGCCCGCGTCAAGCAGGAGCTGCGCGAGGTCGGCGAGACCGGCCAGCGCAGCCTGGAGCGGATCCAGGGCGGCGCCGATCGTGCCTCCCGCGCGCTCGACCTGCTCGATGTCGCGGTCCGCGGCGTGCAGATCGCGGGCCTCGCCGCCGGACTGCGCGCGGTGGTGGTGGCGGGCGACGCGCTCACCCAGTCCATGGGCCGGCTCAACACCGCACTCGGCTCCGTCGAGCGTGCCGGCGAGATCTACGACCGCCTCTATCGCGACAGCCTGCAGACCGGCGTCGCGGTCCGCGAGAGCGTCGACGCCTTCGCGCGCTTCTCGATCGCCGCCCGCGAGATCGGCGCCACCTCCGATCAGGTCGCCACGCTGGTCGGCGGCCTCCAGCGCATCGCCATCGCGTCGGGCGCCAGCCAGCAGGAGATCGCCTCCAGCACGCAGCAGCTCGCCCAAGCGTTGGCCTCCGGCACGCTGCAGGGCGATGAGCTACGCTCGATCCTGGAAGGCCTGCCGGCATTGGCGCAGGCTCTGGCCCGCGAGCTCGGCGTCTCCATCGGCGAGCTCCGCAAGCTCGGCTCCGAGGGCAAGCTCACCGCCGACACGGTGTTCCCGGCGCTGCTGCGCGCCGTCGAACGGCTGAATGGCGAGTTCGAGCGCGCGCCGCTCTCGGTCGGCCGCGCCTTCGGCCAGCTGACGGCCGCGGCCGACCAATTCCTGGCGCGGCTCGACCAGGCCATCGGTCTGTCCAACGCGCTGGCGCGTGCGCTCTCCGGCGCCGCCCGCGTGCTGGACGGGGTGCGCCGCGGCTCCGGCCTGCTGCTGCCCAGCGAGCAGGAGGCCGACCGTCGCGCCCAGGCCGAGGCGCTGCGCGCCCAGATCGCCCGCCTCGAGGCGGAGAGCGACGGCCGCGACAGCCTGCGCTCTCAGCCGCGGCGCGGTTCCATCCGAGGGGGACTGGTCGGCACCGCCCAGCAGCAGGCCGGTGTCGACCGCGCCGCCCGGCTGGAGGAGCTGCGCCGGCAGTACCAGGAGCTGTCGGAGGAGATCACCCGCGGCGAGCAGGCCGCCGGCGAGCGCCAGCGCACGGAGCAGGAGGGCGCCGCCGCCCAGGCCGCCGAGGCCCGCCGCCGCCGCACCGCCGCCGATGCCGAGGAACTGCGCAAGGCGCTCGACGACCGCTTTCGCATCAACAGCGAATACGAGGACCGCGTCCGCCGCCTGCGCGAGGCCGAGGCTGCGGGCGGCATCACCGCTGCCGATCGCACCCGCCTCGAAACCCTGGCGCTGCGGGAGCGCGACGAGGCGCTGCGCCGCATCGAGGGCACTACGCGCCGCGTGGCATCCATCCCGCGGCCCGACCGCGAGGCCGAGCGCGAGATCAACGACATCATCCGCGAGCGCGAGCGGCTGATCCAGAACAACGAGAATGCCCAGGAACGCTACACCCGCCGCCTGGAAACCCTCGGCCGGCTGGTGGAGCGCTCCGAGCGCATCGGCCAGCCCATCCCCGACGAGACGGTCTCGCGCGAGGCCAATGCCGCGCTGGAGGAGCTGGAGCGCAGCCAGCAGCGCGTGCAACAGGCCACGGAGCGCACGAGCAACACGGCGCGGGAGCTCGGCCTGACCTTCTCCTCGGCCTTCGAGGACGCGATCATCAAGGGCGAGAGCTTTTCCAAGGTGCTGCAGGGCATCCTGCAGGACATCGCCCGCATCGTCGTCCGGCGCACCATCACCGAGCCGCTCGGCACGGCGGTGACCTCCAGCCTCAGTAGCTTTGACTTCGGCTCGATCTTCTCGGGGCTCGGCTCGGCGCTGGGCGGCCTGTTCCGCGCCGAGGGCGGGCCGGTGGCGGGTGGCCAGCCCTACATCGTGGGCGAGCGCGGGCCCGAATGGTTCGTGCCGAACCGCAACGGCACGGTGCTGCCCAATGGCATGGCGCCAGGCGGCCCGGTGATCAACCAAAGCATCACCATCGATGCGCGCGGCGCCGATGCCGGCGTCGAGGCGCGGCTGCGGGTGCTCTCGGCGCAGATCGTGCGCCAGGCCAGCGCGGCCACGCTCGACGCCATTCGCCGCGGCGGCAGCGCCACCTCCATCGTGCGGGGATAGGGCCCAGGAGGGCATCATGACGGAATACGCCTGGCCCAGCGTGCTGCGCCCGTCGCGGCTGAGCTTCTACCTCCAGCACAACACCTTGCGCTTTGTCTCGCCCGTGACCCGCGCCACGCAGGTGCTGCGGCGGGAGGGCGCGCGCTGGGTGGCCGAGGCGAGCTTCGAACCGTTGGGCCGCGTGCAGGCGGGCGTGATGGACGGGCTGCTGGCGGCCCTCGCCGGCTCCGCCAACACGGTGCGCATCTGGGACTGGCGGCGCGAATACCGCACCGGCGATCCGCGCAGCCAAGGCGACGTGCCGACCGGGCCGTACAGCTTCTCCGACGCCACCATCTTCACGGACGGGACCGGGCTGGTGGTGGGCTCGGGCAATCCCTCGCTGGCGGCGGGCGCGCCACGCGGCGCGCTGTCCATCGTCACGCAGGGCTGGTGGCCCAGCACGGTGGCGGTCGGCGCGGGCGACTACATCGGCCTCGGCGGGCGGCTCTACATCGCCACCGCCGCGGTCGCCGCCTCCGGGGCTGGCACCGCCACCATCGCCATCGCGCCACCGCTGCGCGCCGCGGTCGTGGTGGGCGAGCCGCTGATCCTGTCCCTGCCGAGCGTGCCGATGCGCCTGGTGTCGGATGACGAGGCGGCCAATCCGACGCGGCCTGGCCCCTTCGCCGCCGTCACCATCCGTTTGGAGGAGGCGCTGTAGCCATGTCCGGCACCCCACGCCTCAGCAATCAGGCGGCGGCTGCCGCCACGGCGCCGATCGCCACGCCGGTGGTGCTGGTCGAGCTCGACTTCGCCACCGGGCCCTTTCGCGTCTGGACCGGGCTCGGTCCGCTCGATTGGGCCGGGAAGGTGTTCGAGGGCGCCGGCAGCATCGGCGCCATCTCGGATGTGGAGGAGACGGTGGAGTTGCGTGCCGTCCGGCTCACCCTCGCCCTGTCGCCGGTGCCGCAGGAGGTGGTGGATATCGCGCTGGCCGAGCGCAGCTATCGCCTGCGGCCGGTCACGCTCTGGGGCGCGCTGCTGGACGCGCATGGCGCCTTCGTGGCGGACCCTTTTCCCCTCTGGGCCGGGCTGATGGACACAATGGAGGTGACGGACGGCGCGGAACCTTCCGTGGCGCTGACCTGCGAGAGCCGGCTGGTGGACCTCGAGCGCGCCGAGGTGCGGCGCTACACGGACGCCGACCAGCAGGCCGAATACCCCGGCGATCGGTTCTTCGAGTTCGTCCCCGCCCTGCAGGAGGCGGAGATCCGACTGCCGAACCAGTGAGCCGGCTGCCCGACTGGCCGGAGCGGCTGGCAGCGCTGATCACTGCGGCTGAGCATCGGCCCTTCGACGCAGTCCGGTGGAACTGCGGACGATTTGCCATGGCGGCGGTGGTCGCCTGCATGGGCCAGCGGCCGGCGTGGCAGCACCGGCCCTCGCTGGCGGAGATGGCCGACACCGCCGGCTTCCCACGCGTGCCGGTGCCTTTCGCCCGCGCCGGCGACGTGGTGCTTGCCGCCGAGCCGGATCGCCTTGGCGTCGTGCTCGACGCGGGCCGCGTCGCCTTCGTCAGTCCCGCGGGCCTGATTCGCCTCCCGATCACCGCCTGCACCATCGCCTGGAGGGTTGGCTGATGCCCGTCGCCATCCCCTTCATCGCCGCCGCGGCGGGTGCCGCCGCCTCCGCCGTCATTGGCGGCGGCGTCCTGGGCGCCGTGGCGGCCGCCGGTGCCGCCCTGGTGGTGTCCGCCGTGGGTGCCGCGGTGTTCCGCCCCAAGTCGCCCTCCGCCGCCCGCAGCGCCAACGTCACGCCAGGGACCGACACCGGTCCTGGCTCGGGCTTCGATCCCCGCACGCCCGGCGCCGGCCGCACCCAGTCCTTCCGCCAGCCCATCACCGAGCACCAGATCGTCTTCGGCCGCTGCCGAACCTCGGGGCCTGTGGTGTTCCTGCACTCCGCCACCGACGACGAGGGCCGCGCCGACGGCTTTCTCCATGTCGTCGTGGTCCTGGCCGCCCATCGCGTGCGCGCCATCGGCGAGGTGTTCCTCAACGGCACCGCCTCCACGGACGCGAAGTTCGCCGGCCTGCTGCGGATCGACCGCGCGCTGGGTGATCCCGGGCAGGTGGCCAATGCCAATCTGGTCGCGGATACCGGCGGCCAATGGACCGCGGCCCATCGTGGGCAGGGACGCGCCTACCTCGCCGTGCGGCTCAAGCTCCGGCCCGAAGCCTTCCCCTCCGGCGCGCCCAGCCTGTCGGCCATTGTCGAGGGAGCGGACACCATCCTGGATCCGCGCACCGGCGCCACCGGATGGTCCGACAACCCCGCGCTGTGCCTCGCCTGGTACCTGACCTCACCCTTTGGGTGGCGCGCGGCCTGGGCCGATATCGACCTGCCGGCGCTGATGGCCGCCGCCAACATCTGCGACGAGATCATGGGCCGGCGCGATGGCACCGCCGAGCGCCGCTACACCGTCAACGGCGCCGTCACGCTCGGCGAGGGCAAGATCGCCATCACCCGCAAGCTGGTCGCCGCCATGGCGGGCGCCTTGGTGGTGAGCGGAGGGCGCTTCTACATCCATGCCGGGGCGCCGGCGCTGCCGGCCGCGACACTCACCTCCGACGACCTGCGCGGCGACGTCACCATCGTGGGCTCGCGCCCGCGTCGGGATCTCTTCAACGGGGTGCGCGCCGTCTATGTCGAGCCGGCCGCCGCCTGGCAGCCGACCGACGCGCCGCCACTGCTGGCCAGCAACTACGTCACCGAGGATGGCGGCGAGGCGATCTACCGGGACATGGAGTTCCCGCTCACCACCTCGGCGGCGACGGTCCAGCGCCTGATGAAAATCGAGCTGGAGCGCAACCGCCGCCAGCGCGAGGTGGCGATGCAGGCCAACCTCTCCGCGCTGCGGCTGCGGCCCTGGGATGGGGTGACGGTGGCGTTGGAGCGGCTGACGCCATTCCCGGCCCGGGTGACAGGATGGGCCCTGGCGCCGGATGGCGGGGTGAACCTGCAACTGGCCGAGGAGGATCCCGCCGTCTGGGCCTGGAACCCGGCGACCGACGAGCGTGCGACAGGCCAGAACCCCTCGGTGGTGCTGCCGAACCCAGGCGTGATCGCGGCGCCGGCCGCCATCCTGGTGGAGACGCCGCTTGGGACGGCCTTCACCGCGATCGCCGTCTCATGGTCCGCAGTCGGCTCAGCCTATCTGGCCGGCTACGAGATTGAATTCCGTCCCACCTCGGTTGCCATCTGGCAGGGCTATGCCGGCGGCCTCGGCGCCACGGCCGTTGCCATCCCGACCGCGGAGCCCACCGCATTCCGCGTGCGGGCGCAGGCGCGCAGCGGGGCGGTGTCGGGTTGGCGCGAGGCGCTGGTGCCGGCTGCCGCGTCCGGCCTAGCGGCGACCGGCATCACCGGCGGCGTGCGGCTGTCGGGCGGCTTTCCCGCGGACGGGGTGCGGCTGCAGGTGTTCGAGGCCAGCAGCGCCAGCCTTGCTGCAGCGGTGAAGCTCGCTGCAGAGCCGACCGCACTGCCCTGGGACCGCACCGGCCTCACCACCGGCCAGGCCCGCTGGTACTGGCTGCGCAGCGTCTCGGCCGAGGGCAACGTCTCCGCCTTCGCCGGTCCGGTCACCGCCACAGCCCTCTGATCGGAGATCCGGGAAAATGCCGGCACGCATCGACGACCTGCTGGTCCTCAACGCCAATCTCAACAAGAGCGACTTCGCGAAGTACCTCCGCGACCGTGAGGCGGTGCTGCCGAACGACTTCGGCGGGCTCGGCGATGGCGTGGCCGATGATCGCACGGCCATCCAGGCCGCCTTCGATCGCGCCGGCGTGGACCAGAAGTTCGCGATGATCCCGCCCGGCACCTGGAACGTCTCCGGCACCGTGACCCTGCCGGGCGGCGCGCGCGGCCTGATCATGCAGGGCACCATCCGCCACACGGGCACCGCGCCCACCAGCGTGCTGGTGCTGGGCGATGGCGGCACCCTCCGCAACGCGGAAAAGCTCTACACGGGGCTGAACGTCATCCGCGCCACCCAGTCCGACTGGTCCTCCGAGGCCGATATCGGCATCACCGTGCGCAACGTCGATGCATCGCAAATCGAGCTGCGGCGCGTGGAAGGCTTCACCATCGGCATGCGCACGCTGGGCGATGGCCGCGGCGTGGAGGACAGCACCTTCACGCTCGGGCGCATCGTCAACAACCGCATCGGTCTCGACATCTGGTGCGCCACCGCCACCGCATGGAATACCTCCGTGCGCTACTATGGCGGCCACTTTGCGCACGCGACGGGGGTGAACGCGGCACAGGACCGCTTCGGGATCCGACTCGGCAATGAGGCCGGCGCCTATACCAACCACAACCGCCATGTCTTTGACGCGCCGAACTTCGAGCTCCGCCAGGCCGGCAGCAACATCGCCATCCCCTTCCTGAACCAGACCTCGGGCTCTGCCATCATCGCGCGGAACATGCGCATGGAGGCCTGCTCGCCGCTGGCGGCACGGCACACGGCCGGGGCGCAGGATTGCGAGTATGACATCGCCTGGACCAACACCTACCTGGTCGGCATCGACTACACCGCGACGGCCAACCGCTGCGGCAATGCCGTGATCAACCGGCACCGCGCACCAGCGTCGCGGTTCCAGCGGTTCCTGGCCGGCGTGCCGAACACCCGTGCGGCAGCGTTCTGGCAGTCTGCCACGGAGGTGGGCGTGGAGGGGCTGATCACCATCGCCACCTCGACCACCACCGCGACATTCATGGCGGATTTCTGCTTCAACGGGCTGGCGGATGTGACGCCGACCGATCGTGCGGTGACGCTCGCGGCAAACCGCGGGCTGGGGTGGATGCTGGATACCTCCCAGGCGAAGGAGTTCGCCCTGGCGCATTGGCTGACGACCGGCGCGTCGGGCGGGCGGTTGTTCGTGCGCGTGTTCGATGGCGCGGGGAATGTCCGCGAGGACATCGCGGGCGACGTGCTGGCGTCGATCACCACCATGCAGTGGAACGGGCCGGCCAAGGGGTGGAACGCCGGCGCGCCGATGGACGATGCGAACTTCAATCGGCGGCAGACCATCCGCGTGGGGGCGCCCGTGGCCTATGCGCAGGTGGGGGTGATTGGGTTCGATGGGCCGATCGACCTGCAGTCTCTACGGCTCTACGGACTGCCGGAGGCGGCGCCGGCCGTGCTGAATGGCACACCGTTGCTGACAGGGGCGCTGTTCGGCTCGGGCCGGCGGGAGTTCGCAGCCGAGGTGTCCTGGGACCTGCCGAGCCTGGCACCCGGGGCGACCGCGCTAATCGATGTCACCGTGAACGGGGCGCGGGCGGGCGACCTGGCGCAGGCGTCGCTGGTGTCGTCGACGCGGTTCATCGAGCTCGATGCGGCAGTGTGGTCGAACAACACCGTGCGCGTGATGGCGCGGAACATCTCCGCGGCGACGTTCGACCTGGCGGCGGTGACGCTGTCGGTCGGGGTGGTGAAGCGAAGGGTGCCTTGAACTGCTTCGCCATCCTCACCGAGCTATCGTGATGATATGGAGCATGTCTGCCTGGAATTAGCGGGCCTGATGCTAATGAAGCCCATCAGTCACCAAGGCATGAAGTCGGCAGCGCGCGCCGGTCGTATCCGGCCCCGAATCACGTACACGAGCCGCTCGTGCGGCCGTAGGTGAACGCATGGTGTCAAAGCGGCAGGCGCAGGCGGCGATCGATGGACACACGGATGTCAGAGGTTGACCAAGACCAAACGCGAACTGACTTCGGCCACCGGGTGGTGCTGGTATTGTGCCGGCTTACCGGCGACGGAGTTCTTGCGGCCAGGTACTGGCGATGTAGGCAATGACAGCCGCGATTTCCGCGTCGGTGAGCACGCCCGCGAAGGCAGGCATGTCACTTTCGTAGCCGGGCACAAGGCCGGCAACCCCTTTGCGGGTCAGTTCAATCAACTGGGCCGTTGAATGGTGCCAAGTGTGGCCGGTGGCGTCATGCGGCGGCGCGGGCAGTCGGCCGTCCGGCCGCCGCGTTCGCCAGTCCGGCTGGCCTTCGAGGTTCGCACCGTGGCAGGAGGCGCAATACTCCATGTAGACACGCTGCCCGAGCAAAATATCCGCAGTATTTCCTTCCGCACCTTGATTGGTCGCCCCCCGAAAATGCCATCCACCCGCGACCGCCGTCGCCACGAAAATAGCTGCTGCCGCGGCGAGCAGACGGGCCTGAACTTGCGTCAGTTGCGCCGTCCAAACACGTATTTGGCAAGCGCGAGGACCCCCAGGACAAGAAGGGCGAGGAACAGCAGCCCAACCAGACCCATTCCCCAGAACATCCCGCCACTCATCGTTGTTTCGTGCATCATGTCTGTCGTCCCTCCTTCACAGCGGTATCGTCGGCTTGACCGGATCTGCTACGGCGCCAATCCCCAAGGCGCGGGTGCCGGTCTTGTCTACGACCAGCGTGTCGATCCGCTCTATGCGCTCCAGCGCCCCGGCGTTCTTGACGAGCACGCTGGCCTGCGCGCCGCGGCCCACGCCCCCATAATGGAAATCGGCGTCGCCAGCCCCAGCGCACGCGGGCAGGCGATGATCAGCGCCGTCACTGCGGCGGCCAGGGCGAAGGCGAGGCGCGGCTCTGGTTCCCAAATCATCCACGCTGCAAAGGCAACTAGCGCTATCGCCATCACCACGGGAACGAACCAGCCGGAAGCCTGGCATGCCAAGCGTTGGATTGGCGCGCGGGAACGCTGCGGCGAGGACAAGACGCTGGAAGCCATCGTCGGGCCGTGAAAGCGTGCAGGCGAGATACCCCGGCCTATCGGCGACATCCAAAAGAACCCTGACGTGTGTCTCGAAGTCGGGAAAGCGCCCTGTCTCGATCGCGCCGAGTTCCCAACCACCTGCTTCGGCAAGATGGAGCGCGCAGGGTGCATTGCCGGGCAGGCGAAGGATCAGCCGCAAACCCGGACTTTCTTTCGTGCGGAAATTGGCGCTCATGTATGCCGCCTGTAGGAGCGCAGGAACTGGGCGTTGATGGCGACGATGACGGTGCTGGCGGACATGAAGACGGCTGCGACCGCGGGCGTCATCATGAAGCCTGTCCCGAAGGTGATACCCGCCGCCATCGGCACGGCGATCGCGTTATAGGCGGTCGCCCAGATCAGGTTCTGCACCATCTTGCGATAGGTGGCGCGCGAGAGCCCGAGAATGGCCCCGACGTCACGTGGGTCGCTTCTGACCAGTACGACGTCGGCGGACTCCACGGCGACGTCGGTACCCGCACCGATGGCGATCCCGAGATCGGCCACCACCAGGGCAGGAGCATCGTTCACGCCGTCGCCGACCATGGCGACGGAGAGCCCGCGCGCCTGCAGTTCCTCGATCTTCTGCGATTTCTGATCAGGCAGCACCTCCGCGAAGTACTCGGTGATGCCGAGTTCCTCCGACACCGCCTTTGCCACGCCCTCGGCATCGCCGGTGAGCATGACGGAGCTGACCCCGAGCGACTTGAGCTCGGCGATGGCTTCCTTCGATTCCGGACGCACGATGTCGGCCAGCGCAAGAAGTGCGCGTGGTGCGCCGTCGCGGACCAGAACGACCACCGTCTTGCCTTGTCCTTCCAATGTCTTGAGGCTGTCATGGGCGATGGCGTTGCCCTGCCGCGCGAGGTGGCCAGGGCTGACGATGCGCACGTCCTGGCCATCGACCCTGGCGACGATGCCTTCGCCCGTGATGTTGCTCACCTCGCTGGGTCTTGGAATGGGCAGGTTGCGATTCTTTGCCTCGGCGACGATGCCGTGGGCGATCGGGTGCTCGGACTGGCTCTCGACAGCTGCCGCATAGGCCAGCTCTTCATTCTCGTCGCCACCGGCGAGCAGCACGATGTTGCTGACGCCGAAGCGGCCCTCGGTTAGCGTGCCGGTCTTGTCGAACACCACGGTATTGAGGTTGCGCGCCCGCTCGAAGGCCGCGCGGTCGCGGATCAGGAGGCCGTTTCCGGCTGACAGCGAGGTGCTGACCGCCACGACGAGCGGAACCGCCAGGCCAAGCGCGTGAGGACAGGCGACGACCATTACCGTCACCATCCGCTCGATTGCGAATTCGAGTGGCGCGTTCAGCACCAGCCACCAGACGATAAGCGTACCGAACCCCACTGTGAGCGCGATATAGGTCAGCCATGAGGCGGCGCGGTTGGCGAGGTCCTGGGTGCGGGACCGGGTGGCTTGCGCCTTCTTCACCAGCTCGATGACCTGCGCCAGATAGGTGGCGTCACCGGTGGCGGTCACTTCGATGGTGACGGCATTGGCGCCGTTGATCGCGCCGCCGATTGCGGTCGCGCCGATGGTCTTGGAGACCGGCCGGGATTCACCGGTCAGCATGGCCTCGTTGAAGCCGGATGAACCCTCGACGATCTTTCCGTCCACGGGCACCTTGGCGCCGGGCCGAATCAGCACACGGTCTCCCGGCTGCAAGGCGGAGATAGCCACCTCGTGGGTCGTACCGTCGGCGTCGATCTTCGTCGCGCTGTCCGGCAAAAGCCGGACGAGTTCCTCCAGTGCCCGCGAGGCGCCCATGACCGAGCGCATCTCAATCCAGTGACCGAGCAGCATGATGGCGATCAGCGTCACCAGCTCCCAGTAGAGTTCCTCGCCCGGAAAACCGAAGGTGACGGCGGCCGAAAAGAAATAGGCGGCCGAGATCGCAAGCGCGATCAGGGTCATCATTCCGGGCCGGCCCTTGCGCAACTCGGAAGTGAACCCGGTCAGAAACGGCCATCCGCCATAAACATAAGCTATCGTCGAGAGCACGAAGAGGACGTAGCGGTCGGCTGGGAAGGCAAGTGTCTCGGCTATGCCGAACCAGTGCTGAATCATCGGCGAAAGCAGCAGGACCGGTGGTGTGAGGATCAGCGTCACCCAGAAGCGGCGGCGGAAGTCGGCCACCATCGCACCATGATCGTGCCCGCCATGACCGGCGTGTTCAGAGTGTGTTGAGCCGCCGGCCGCGACAACCTGCCCCCGTGTTGTCGAGGAGGAATGGGAATTCCCATCACCGTGGACATCGTGGTCGTGACGTTTGGAGTGAGTGTGCGGCCGATCTGTTGTCATTCTGCTCTGTCCTGCGGTGGGCGTTGCGACTCGGACCCGCTTGCCATTCATCAGAGGGTTGATGAGATTCTTCGCGTTTGCCCTGAATGCCCGTGGATGTGGTCGCGCCCGTGGGCAAAGGCGTGGCAACCTCAATCGACTTGGCGTACCAGACCGGGATAGCGGTTGAAGGCGAGCCTCTGAACCAGCGAGCCGTCCACGGTCACAATCTCCGCAGTAATGCTCCCCTCGCTAGTGGCGCCGATCTCGCCGAGCCTCAGACGCGGATTGCCAAGACTGGTCAGCTGCTGCTCCAGGAGGGCCCGGACTCGCTCCTCTGTCATCTCCTCCGGCCTGCCAAGCGGCGTTCCGAGGAGCGTGCCCTGACCATTCATCCTGCCGGTCATGCCCGTTCCTGCCTGACCACCCCGCATCATCTGCATCATCGGGCACGTCATCATGCCCGCCATCGGCATCTGACTCGTCATGCCAGGACCCGCCCCGCCCTCAGGCATTCCCGGGCCCGTCATGCCTCCCATCATGCCGGGCATCCCACCCTGACCCATCATGCGTTGCATCATCTGCATCATCTCTGGCGTCATCATGCCCATACCGGGCATGCCTCCAGGTGCAGCGGTCGCGGGCGAGTCACCGGGCGTCCGTGGCGCCGGTGGAGTGGCCTGCGTTTCCGCCGGGTGGTGAGCATCATGCTCCTGTGCGTCGGTTTGGGCTGCGACAGAGGTCACGACCCCAAGGAGAAACAAACCCGCAAACAGGGCCGTCCCAAAATTTCGCGTTCTCAAGGTTCGTACTCCTGGTTGATGAGGAAGATAAAACGCCAAGATCACCCCCTGCCCGAACGAAGGAGACTTGCGGGGCGCGGTAGGAAAGCCGGAACCGCACCGGCATATCGGCGGTACTCCTCGCCGAATGCGGCCTCCACCTCGCGCTCTTCGCTTCTGGCGAGACGCCAGTACATGACGAGGAGCACCGGTAGCATCAGGCCAGTCACCAGCGTCGGCCATTGCAGGAAGAAGCCGATCATGATCAGCACGAACCCGACATATTGAGGGTGGCGAAGACGCGCATACGGGCCTGTGATTGCCAGGTGTCCTTCCCGTTGCGCCTCGTGCAGCACCCGCCAAGCAGTGGCTATCAGGATGAAGCCGCCGCCAATGAAGACGAAGCTCAGCAGATGGAAAGGCGACCAATGGGGATCCATTGACCAGCCAAACATCGCCGGCCAGAGATGACCGGCGTCGTGGGACAAAGGATTCAGCGCCGGAAAGCTGGTACCAAGCCAGCCTGCGAGCAGATAAAGTGTCAGCGGAAAGCCGTACATCTCGGCGAACAATGCAACGATGAAGGCCGAGAATGCCCCCAGCGAGCGCCAGTCACGCGCCGTCTTCGGCTTGAAGAAGCTGAACGCGAACAGGATGAAGACGCCCGCGTTGACAGCCGCCAGAAACCATAGCCCATAGGCTGGAGCATCACCGTTCATCGCGGCCACCACTTCTCCCACCGTGGCCGCCGTGACCTCGGTGCATGAAGAGATGCATGCCGATGCAGATCAGCAGCGGTAGCAGAAGCGGCAGCGCACCAAGAACGTGTGCGCGATGCTCAACCCATAGAAATATGCCAGCAAGGGCGAGAAAAACGCAAAGCGTTAATCCCGCGGGCGTGATCAGGAATGGTCGGCGTACACCTTCGTCGAGCTTTGGGTCGACCGAACCGTGTTTGTGATGGGCCATGATCTGTAAACCTCCCTTCGGCTAGCGCCTGAAACGATCAACCCTGTGGCAATCGATAGGTGATGCCGTTGGGTCCGCGACCGACCGGGAACTCCGCGATGACTTTGCGCGTGGCCGTGTCGATCACGGAGGCGGTGCCATCCACGATGTTGGTAACGAAGGCAAAGGCGCCATCGCCAACACCCGGAATGATCAAGACGGCCGCGGCAACTGCCATTAATCTCAGTCGAAGGAATCGCGCGCCATATATCGGAAGCGCCATCGTCCTGCCGCCGAGATACTTTAGGTGATTGTTGATCATTATATACCTCCAGTTTTGGTTAGGCCTGATATTCGACAGTCGGAACGATGCCGGCGGCCGTGTGGTCGAGATGAGGGCAGTGCAGCGCCCACTGCCGGGGTTGGTCGCGTCGAAGGCAACCCTCACGCTGTCGCTTGTCGGGATCAGGACAGTGTCCGCATGGCCACCGCAAAGCGTTGGCCGCTGATTGCGACCAACTGGAAGCGATGTCCGTGCAAGTGCATCGGATGGGCCATCGTCGTCTGATCGTTGAAGGTGATCCTCCCGCACATCGAGCGGGACACCCGGGTGGCCGCGGTGGGCATCGCCAGGGCGGGTCGGTCAGAAATCAGCAGCGACGGAAACGCGCTGATCCGACCTGCGGCGGCGGTGGATGCCAGAAACTCGCGACGTGACGGATGGAGCATAACGGAAATCTCTCTCCAACGTGACAGGACCGGATCGGACCAGCGCCGACCGGATGAGCCCGTCACACCGGGAGAGGCGTGCGGGGCTCAGATGTCCGTAAGGAGACTAGGAGGTCTCAGACCGGGTGAGGTCGCGAGACCGTGATGAAGCTCATCGGGCAGCGTCGAGAAACGCTCGGTGACCGCCGTCCGGGTCATGGCCGCTGATGAAGGCAGCGGGGCACAAAACGAACACAGGTTGGCTGTGCAGCAGGTTGCGCCATGGTCTTCATCGGGTTCGCCGGCGCAAGACTGCTCTCCGGTCGACGCGTGCTCCACAGACGCGGTCTCACTGGAAAGCCATGCTGCCGAAGCAGAATGGTCATCCGTCGCGAAATGATCGAGCCCAGACGTGGAAAAGGCAACCATCAGCAGCAAGATAAGCCAACGCCTCAAGCTCCACGCCGTAAGACGCTGACCCTTTCTGCGCTGCCGTGTGCTCGCCTGCGACATGCGATGGTTTGACCTCGAGACCGGACTTCGCCCGACTTTCCCTGTAGGATGTCACCGAAACGCCCGCATTGATCTAGATCAAGAAAGCTATGACAGGCCAAATTGCACTCGAATGCAGCTGCCAAATCTCTGCAAGCGAGCTGAGCTTGGTGCCTGAGCCATGACCATCCGTGCCGCCCTGCGTCTAGTGGCGGTCATGGTGCTTTGGGCCTCCTGTTTTCCGCTCATCACCGTTGGCCTGGATCTCGCGCCGCATCTCGCCTTCGCGGCCCTGCGCGCCGCGCTTGCAGGGGCTTGCCTGATCGCCCTCGGCTCTCTCTGTCACCGTCCGGTTCCTGTCGCGGGCCGATCGTGGATCCTGATCGCAGTGGTGGGGCTCGGGGCGACAGGCTTGGGCTTCCTCGGCATGTTCCACGCGGCCGAGTTCGTCTCGCCGGGACTGGCGACCGTCATCGCAAACGTGCAGCCGATCATCGCCGCGGTTCTCGGGTACATTTTCCTCGGCGAACGTCTTACTGCGATTGGAAAGATAGGGTTGGCAACCGGCTTGGCCGGCATCGCTGTTATCGCTTGGCCGACCATCGCTTCAGGCCACGTCCAGGGCTACTCCCTCGGAATTGCCTACGTCGTACTTGCCGCGACTGGTGTGTCCGTGGGAAATGTCGCCATCAAGCGCCTCACCGGCCAGGTTGATCCGATCATGGCGATGGGCTTTCAGTTGCTCATCGGCGCGGTACCCTTGGCCCTCCTGTCCGTGTTGACGGAGGATATCTCGATCGTGACGTGGGCGACGGAATTCGCCCTTGTCCTCGTGGCACTTGCACTCGGATCGTCGCTCGCGTTCTGGCTTTGGTTCGATGTGCTGGAGCGAGTCGATCTCAATCGCGCGAATGCCTTTACCTTTCTGGTGCCAATCTTCGGACTTATGATCGGCGCGACCTTTTTCGGCGAGCGACTCGAGGTGGTCCAGATTGTCGGTGTCAATCTGGTGCTGACCGGGATTCTGCTGGTGCAGCGAGACGCCGGTTCAACTTTACGACGCTAAATGCTACCCGCACGGCCGTCGATAGCGTCTTCGTTGACAGGGCGTCGATCGACGACGTCCGCCAAGCATAGTTGTTTAGGGGCAGCAACCGATCTGGTTTCGTGGAATACTTAAATCAATTTCCTGCGACAGTAGCTACATAAGCCGTTGCCATCACAGCGGAGCGCTTAAGACGCAAGGGAGAAGCCAATGAGCCCAGCAAAAAAGATTCGCGTTGCCGTTAACGGCTACGGCGTGATCGGGAAGCGTGTCGCCGACGCAGTGGCGTTGCAGGACGATCTGGAACTCGGCGGAGTGGCGGATATCGGCGTTGACTGGCGGCCACGCATGGCGATGAGAAAGGGCTTCCGCCTTTATGCAGCCACCGAGGAACATGCGGGGGCGATGCGGAAGTCCGGTCTCGATGTGGCGGGGGACCTTGATGATCTGCTCGGGGCGAGTGATCTGGTGGTTGACTGCACGCCGAAACGGATCGCGGCGGCCAACGTCGAAATCTATCGGCAAAAGGGCATCAAGTTCATCCTCCAGGGTGGCGAGAAGCACGAGTTGACGGGACACTCCTTCGTCGCCGAGACAAGCTATTCGAGCGCGCTGAATCGGGACAGCACACGCGTCGTCTCCTGCAACACAACCTCGATCGTCAGAACCCTTACGGCCTTAAAGCACGCGGGCCTGCTACGTCGCGCGCGGGGCACGGTGCTGCGCCGGGCGACGGACCCATGGGAAAGTCACCTCGGCGGAATTATGAACACCCTCGTTCCCGAACCTGAGATTCCAAGCCATCAAGGGCCGGATGCGCAGAGCGTAGACCCCGACCTGGATGTCATCACGATGGCGGTGAAGGTCCCAGAGACCCTGGCGCATCTGCACTACTGGTCGGTGCATTTGACCCGGTCGGCGTCCAAAGAGGAGGTGCTTGGCGCGTTTGCCGCATCATCCAGGATTGCCATGATCCGCATGGATGCCGGATTGGCGGCTCTCAACACGGTCAAAGAACTCATGGCCGACCTCGGTCGACCGCATGACAACCTCTATGAAGTGGCACTGTGGTCGGACATGCTCAAAGTCGAGGGGGACGAGTTGTTCTACGCTTACATGGTCGACAATCAGGCCATCGTCATTCCAGAGACAATTGATGCGATCCGGGCATTGACCGGAACAATAAGCAACGCTGCGGAATCGATCGCCAAAACTGATGCAGCGCTCGGGATCGGCCTTCTGCCTGAAACACTGGGACAACGATGATCGCAAGAATGTTCGACGCTCACCTTGGGATTAAAGCGTTTCCGGCCTGGTCGCAGCCATGGCTTTGCGCCAAGTGAGCGATCCGGAACCCGCTTTCTCTGGTCCAGTTCAGACCCTTTCGGAGCGGCTCAACCAGAACTGCTTTTGCGTCACACTCGACCGAGGGTTGCTTTGCGCGGCGCTGGAGCAAGAGGCTGGCGATCCAGCCTTCTGCGAGACTTTCATCCGCCCGAAGGCCCACTTGTTCTCGAACGTGCCCGTGTTCCTCTCAGCCACAGAAGTGGCCGAGATGCAGAAGGTTGTGGTCGCTCTCGAAACGACAGCCCGGCTGTCTGCTTACAAAGCTGCGGTTCTCTCCTGGGCACCTGAAATCTCGCAGCAGGACCATGGCCCCATTGGTGCGATGATGGGCTACGACTTCCATCTTGGCGAAGACGGGCCCCGGCTAATCGAGATCAACACCAACGCCGGGGGGGCATTCCTCAATGCCCTTCTTGCAAAGGCGCAGCACAAGTGTTGCGCCGAAATAGACATGCCACTGACGCCGTACACCTTTGCGGACGCGGCGTTTCGCATGTTTCAGGACGAATGGATGCGCCAGCGGGGAGCCGGCGCCGCACGTCGGATTGCTATCGTCGACGACAGGCCGGAGGAACAGTATCTCTACCCCGAGTTCGTGCTCGCACGGCAAGTTCTGGCCGCGCGAGGCGTGGACGCGATTATCACGGATGCCAGCCATCTTCGATACGAGGCGGGCCGGCTCAGCGTCGAGGGCAAGCAAATCGACCTCGTGTACAACCGCGTCACCGACTTCGCGTTTGATCAGCCAGAGCACAGAGCGCTACGTGAGGCCTACCGCGATGGCGCGGTGGTCGTAACGCCGAATCCGCACAACCACGCCCTTCTTGCCGACAAGCGCAATCTTTCGTTGCTCTCTGACGCGGCGGTGCTCGAAGGTTGGGGCGTGGACCCGAGACTTCTAGCTCAGCACAAAGCTGTCCCACGCACTGTCCTCGTCACCTCAGAGAACGCGGACGAGCTGTGGAGATCGCGTAAGGACCTGTTCTTCAAGCCGACGAGCGGACATGGCGGAAAGGCAGTGTACCGCGGTGACAAGGTGACGAAAGGCGTCTGGTCAGGAATTGAGCGGGGCGGCTACGTTGCCCAGACCCTGGTTCGGCCGAGCGAGCGCATGATCAGGATCGATGAGACGCTGCAGGCGCGCAAAATGGATGTTCGGCTGTATACTTACGATGGGCAAGTGCTTCTGGTGGCTGCGCGCCTCTACCAAGGCCAGACCACAAATTTCAGGACGCCAGGGGGCGGGTTCGCTCCGGTGTTTGTGGTGTAGAAGCCCAGCAATTCTCTTGGACCGCACGCGGGTGATCCAGATTGTGCGGCCGCGCCTGTCTCGCTTTGACACGCGATCGGGCTTCACCAGAAGTCGGCCGGGGGCGGCCCAGGCCACGAATTCGCCTTCAAGCGCTTCATTTCGGGGGCGCGCATCCCGAAGCTAGGCTGCAACTCCTTCGCTCACCTTCAGGCCGCGCTCACATAATCCTGTCGGCCGGCGAGACGCGTCTCACGTAACCGTTGTCTGGGGCCCACGGTAGTGGCGGGTTGACGGTGCGGCGTCGGTCGGCTCAGCGCGCTGCGGCGTGTTGTCGCCAGTAGTCGCGGATGGCGCAGACGGCTTCCGGGATGTGGTGGTAGGCGCGGCCGATATGGTCGCGGACTTCGGGCGGGCGTTCGGCCATGAGCTTTTCGACCTCCTCGGCGGCCTCGCAGGTGATGATCGGCAGCATGAGGCCGACATGGTCGTTGCGCTCGAACATGGGGCGCCACGCAACCGGCCAGCGCTTGACGGCGAACATGAAGCCCGCGGCCCAGGGCTGGGCGAGGACGGTGCCGTCGTCGGTCCGCATGTAGAGCGGGCTCCAGCGCCGCCCGTCATCGATGTGAAGCGCACGATGGACGGCGTGGCGGTGGTCCAGCACGGCCTGCACGGCGGCGAGGCCCATCGGCGTGGTCTGCAGGCTCGGCCCAAAGATCACGCGCAGCCAGGCCTCGGTGGTGATGCGCTCGGGTCCGACCACGAGGGCGGCGCAGAAGCCGTCGATGGCGGAGACGTTCCAGTTGCGCTGGGCGATGTCAGACTGGTCGGCGAGCCAAGCCTCGAGGTCATCGAGGGCCAGCGCCGGGATGCGCGCGCGGCGGGGGCTCATGCCGCGGCGGCGATGCCGGGCTGGCGCCAGTTCCAGGGCAGCAGGACGGCAAGCTGGGTCGAGCGCACCTCGCCGCTGACCATCCCCTCCAAGGCGTCGCGCAGCCAGGCCTGCGGGTCGAGGCCGTTCAGGATGGCGGTGCGGATCAGCGTGGTGGCGATCGCCCAGTTCTCGCCGCCGCCCTCGCTGCCGGCGAAGAGCGCCGCCTTTCTCGTCACCGCCACCGGGCGGATTTCCCGCTCGACGATGTTGGTGTCCAACTCGAGCCGGCCGTCCTCCAGGAAGCGCTCCAGCCCGGCCCAGTGGCGCAGGCCGTAGCGGATGGCCTTGGCGAGCGCGCTGTCGCGGCTGACGCGGTCCAGCTGTGCCCGGAGCCAGGCCTGCATGGAGGCGACGAGCGGCGCGCTGCGAGTCTGGCGCACGGCGACACGCTGCTCGGGCGGCTGGCCGCGGATCTCGCGCTCGATAGCGTAGATCTCACCGATGCGCAGCAACGCCTCGGCGGCGATCGGCGAGGCGGTGCCGGCGTGGATCTCGAAGAAGCGCCGGCGCAGATGCGCCCAGCAGAAGGCGAGCACGACCGAGCCGTCGTTGCGCGACCTTTCAAGCGCCTTGAAGCCGTTATAGCCATCGACCTGCAGCACGCCTCGGAAGCCGGCGAGATGGGCAGCCGGCCGGATGCCCTTGCGGTCCGGGGCGTAGAGATAGGCGACCGCCGGCGGCCCGGTGCCGCCGCAGGCGCGGTCATCCACCGCATAGGCCCAGAGCCTGCCGTCGCGGGTCCGGCCCCGGCCGCGTTCGAGCGTGGGCAGCGGCGTGTCGTCCGCGAAGACCCGCGCATTGGCGGTGATGTGGGCGAGGATCAGCCCATGCAGCGGCCTCAGCCACCAGCAGGCCTTGGCCACCCAGTCGCATAGCGTCGAGCGGTCCAGGTGGATGCCCTGGCGCGCCAGGATCGCCGCCTGGCGGTAGAGCGGCAGCCCGTCGCCGTACTTGGCCACCAGCACCTGGGCGAGTAGGGCCTCGGTGGGCAGGCCGCCGGGGATGGCGCGCGCCGGCGCGGGCGCCTGGTGCACGCCCTCCTCGCAGCGCCGGCAGGCGTAGCGGGGGCGGATGGTGACGCGGACGCGCAGCTGCGCCGGCACCACGTCGAGCCGTTCGGATCGATCCTCGCCGATCCGGCGCATCGCCACACCGCAGCAGGGGCAGCCCTGGTCGGCGAGGTCCAGCACCTCCTCGATCCGCTCGAGATGCGCCGGCAGCGCGCCGCGGTTCCGCCGACGCTGGCCTGCATCCTTGCGATCGCGGGGCTTGGTCGGCGTGTCGTTCGCCGGCTCCGGCAACACCGGCGCGCGGCCGAGTTCCAGCGCGAGCTGGCCGGCATCGACGCGCTCGCTGCTCTGCCCGAAGCGCGCCCGCTGGAAGCCCTTGATGATCTGCTCGAGAGCCGCGATCCGCGCCTGCGCAGCCTGCAACGCGGCGCGCAGCATCGCCGTCTCGTCGGGCTGGTCGGAGCTTTGCGGGATATCGTCCGGCACGACAGAATCGTCACCGACGTGCCCGCGTCGCGGCAAGCGGAAATCGACATTCGCGCGGCGATCACGTGGCACTCGGCCGCCAGGTGCGCTGCGGGTTCCGCCAGTCGATCCCCTCGAGCAGCATCGAGGCCTGCGCGGCCGACAGCGCGATGCTGCCGGTGCTCGTCACCGGCCAGGGGAAGTGGCCCTGCTCCAGCCGTTTCGAGAACAGGCACAGGCCCTGCCCATCGTGCCAGAGGCACTTCACCAGCCGGCCGCGACGGCCACGGAAGATCCAAACCGCACCCACAAACGGATCCGAACCGAAGGCCTGCTGCACCAATGCCGCCAACCCATCCATGCCGCGCCGCATGTCAGTGGTGCCGCAGGCCAGGAAGATGCGCGTCCCCGGCGCCGGGCCAATCATGGTCCAGCCAGCGCCGTCAGCACCCGGCGCAGCGCAGCCCCGTCCACATCCGCGCCGACACGTACGACCGCGCCACCCGGAACCACGATCTCCATCCGGCCAGTGGCAGCCGGCGCGGTGCCAGGTGTGGCCAGAGGCGGATCCGACGATGTCGCCGGAGGCTCTGCCAGCAGCGGCAACGTCACATGGGCGAACACCGGCGCCGGCACCGGCGGCTCGCCCAGTTCGCCGGCCAGCAGCTGCTTGCGCCACGTGTAGAGCAGCCCCGTGCCGATGCCCCAGCGCCGCGACACCTCCGCCGGCATCGCCCCGGGCTGCATCGCCTCGGTGACGATCAGGCGTTTCTGCTCCGTCGACCACGCCCGGCGCCGCTCACCGCGGGTCACTACCTCCACCACCTCGGTGCGTGCGCTCCTACGACTTCTCGTATGAGCGCTCTCAGTCTCCGCCTCGATATCCATCCAGCACCCCGCCGCGTGAACAGCCGCGACAGCGCACCATCAGATGCCCGCGCCGTAAGTTGGGTGCCAGACGACGGATACCGTCTCACGAACGCCAGCGAAGGTTGGAATCCGGTTCCCACCGCTGCTCCAGTCGGTTTTCCAACCAAATATTTCCCATGCGTCGCTGGCACCGTGAACCGCAGGTTTCCTGGGGTTTCGCCGCTGTGGCTTGGGGGTTGGAGAACGCAACGACCCTGGGAATCTCTCTCCGGAGGCCCGAAAGTCTCCGAAGCTCGGGACTAGGGCGATTCAGTCTACAAGGTGTAACTTACTGTTTTAGATCATCGTTTTAGCAAAACCCAGATCGCGAATTCGGTCTAGGCATCGGCTGGGTGAAGGTACCGGGGCCAAAATTTCAACTCCTGAAGCCCAAGCTCATGCAGTTGCTCAATCTCGTGTTACTGTTTCGACATGGACGGCCAGAGTCGGGGAACGCGGGAAGCAACGCCGGAAGCGCGGGCGCGCTGGGTCATTGACGCGGCGCTGGCCACCGCCGGCTGGCTCGTGCAGGACCGTGCCGAGGTAAACCTCCACGCCGGCCCAGGCATCGCCGTGCGCGAGACCCCCACCGCGACCGGCCCTGCCGACTACCTGCTGTTCCTCGATGGCCGCGCCTGCGGCGTGCTGGAGGCGAAGCCCGAGGGCACGACACTTTCCGGCGTCGTGCGCCAGGGCGACGACTACACCCGTGCCGCACCGGCCAGGTATCCCGCTTGGGCTAACCCGCTGCCCTTCGTCTACGTCTCGACCGGCGCCGAGACCCTGTTCCAGGACGCCCGCGACCCGCAGGCCCGCCCGCGTCGTGTGTTCGCCCTCCATCGGCCCGAAACCCTGCGCGCTATGCTCGCGGCCGGCAGCAGCCTTCGCGCCCGTCTCACCGCCCTGCCGCCCCTCGACCCCACCCGCCTGCGGCCCTGCCAGGCCGAGGCCATCGCCGGCGTGGAGGCCTCGCTCGCCCAGGGCAGGCCGCGCGCCCTCGTCTCCATGGCGACCGGCGCCGGCAAGACCTACACCGCCTGCGCGCTCACCCACCGCCTGCTTTCGCCGCCCGTCCGCATGGGCCGGGTGCTGTTCCTCGTGGACCGCGCCAACCTCGGCACCCAGGCCAAGCGCGAGTTCGATGCCTTCACGCCCGGTGGCGCCGGCCTGCTGTTCCGCGAGGAGTTCACCGTCCAGCACCTCCAGGGCAGCACCATCGACCCCTCGGCCAGCGTGGCCATCTCCACAGTGCAGCGCCTGTATTCGGTCCTGCGCGGCCACCCCTTCGACGACGCGGACGACGAGCGCGGCGGCTTCGAACGCGCCGCCGACGATGCCGAGCGCCCCGTCACCTACAATGCCGCCATCCCGCCCGAGACCTTCGACCTCATTATCGTCGATGAGTGCCACCGCTCCATCTACGGCAACTGGCGCCAGGTGCTGGAATACTTCGACGCCTTTCTGGTTGGCCTCACCGCCACCCCCGGCCGCCACACGCTCGGCTTCTTCCAGCAGAACATGGTCAGCCAGTATCCCTTCGAGCGCTCCGTCGCCGACGGCGTGAACGTGGATTTCGAGGTCTGGCGCATCCGCACCGAGGTCGGCGAACGCGGCGGCACCATCCCCGCCGGCTTCACCGTCCCCCACCGCGACAAGGAGACGCGCCGCCGGCGCCTGGCCGCGCTGGACGACGACATGCCCTACACGGCCGCCCAGCTGAACCGCAGCGTCGAGAACCCCAACCAGATCCGCACCGTCCTGCAGGCCTATCGCGACGCCCTGCCGACGCAGCTTTTCCCCGGCCGTGCCGAGGTTCCGAAGACCCTCATCTTTTGCCAGTCCGACAGCCACGCCGAGACGGTGACGGAGATCGCGCGCGAGGTCTTCGACGGAGACGGCCGCTTTGCCCAGAAGATCACCTACCGCGCCACTGGCCGCACGGGCCAGGAGCTGATCCAGGATTTCCGGACCGACCACCTGTTCCGCATCGCCACCACCGTGGACATGGTCGCCACCGGCACCGACATCAAACCGCTGGAGGTCGTGATCTTCCTGCGCGACGTCCGCAGCGCCCAGTATTTCGAGCAGATGCGCGGCCGCGGCGCGCGCACCATCCTGCCCACCGACCTGCAACGCGCCACGCCCTCCGCCGAGCGGAAGGACCGCTTCATCATCGTGGACGCAGTGGGCGTGACAGAAAGCGTAAAGACGCCGACCGAGCCGCTGGAGCGCGACCGCACGCTCAGTCTGGAAGCCCTGCTGGAACGCGTCGCCTTCGGCCACACCGACGAGGACACTTGCGCCACCCTCGCCGGCCGCCTGGCCCGCCTGGAACGCCGCCTGCCCGACCCGGCCCGCGCCGAGCTGACCCAGGTCGCCGCCGGGGCGACGCTGACCGACCTTGCCCGCGCCCTGGTGGACGCCGCCGATCCGGTCTGCATTGAGGCCCGCGCGCGTGAGGCCGGTGCGGTGACGCCCGACGACGAAGCCGCCTGGGACGCCGCCGCCGAGGCCCTGCGCGCCGAGGCCTGCCGACCGCTCGCCGCCAACCCAGCCCTGCGCCGCGCCATCCTGGAAGCACAGCGCACGACGGAAATCATCGTGGACGAGCTGACGGCAGACGCCGTGCTCTCTGCCGACTTCGACCTGAACCGCGCCACCGAGATCACCGAGCGCTTCGGTCGTTTCCTGGCCGAGGAAGCCGATCATCTCGCCGCCCTGGCCATCCTCTACGCTCGCCCGCACGCGCAGCGCCGCCTGACCTACGCCATGCTACAAGAACTGCGCGCGGCCATGGCGCGCCCGCCCTGGCTGCTGGACGACAAGTCGGTGTGGGCGTGCTACCGCCGCCTGCATGCGGGGCAGACCCGCGCGCCGGCGGGACTGCTGACCGACCTGGTGGGGCTGGTGCGCTACGCGATAGGGGCGCGCGCGGTGCTGGCTCCCTTCGCGCCAGACGTGAACCGCAATTTCGAGCTGTGGCTCGGCCGCGAGAAGAAGGCCGGACGCGACTACACCGAGGCGCAGATGGAGTGGTTGCGGCTGATGAAAGACTGGGTGGCGAGCAACGTGGAACTGACGCTGAACGATGTGCGGGAGGCCTCGGACTTCTCCTCCCGCGGCGGCACAGCGCGCGCGCGCGCGCTGTTCGGCGCGGAGCGGCTGCCGGCGCTGGTGGATGACCTGACCGAAGTGCTGGTCGCCTGACGATGGATGCGCTGCCGTCGCAGGAGTTGCCGCCCGGCTGGGCTTGGGCATCTGTCGGCGCTCTGGGCTCAGTAACCGGAGGGCTGACGAAGAACCCGAAGCGAGCCTCGGCAACCGAACAGCTTCCTTACCTGCGCGTGGCAAACGTGCAGGCGGGGCGCCTCAACCTGACGGAGGTCAAGCGGATCGGCGTTTTTTCGGACGAACTCGCACGAGGATCGTTGCTGCCGGACGATTTGCTCATCGTAGAGGGTAACGGCAGTGCGGACCAGATCGGCCGATGTGCAATATGGTCAGGCGCAATCGCGCCCTGCTTTCACCAGAACCATCTCATCCGCGTTCGAATGCCGGAACCTGCGCTGGCCAGGTGGACGCTTTACTGGCTGCTGTCGGCACGTGGTCGTGCGAGCATCGAGGCCGTAGCGAGCTCAACGTCGGGGCTTCACACGCTCAGCATTTCGAAGGTTTCCCAGCTTGCGATGCCGGTCGCGCCAATCGGTGAGTGCGAGCGCGTGGTAACCGCAATCGAAGATGCCTTCGAGGAACTGGAGGCCGGCGAAGCCGCGCTGACGCGGGCACGCGAGGGCCTGACGCAGTTCCGCGCCAGCCTCCTCCACGCTGCTTGCACCGGCGCCCTCACCGCCGACTGGCGCCCCGCGAACCCAACGAACGAGACAGCCGACGAACTGCTCAAGGGAGCACTCGACCTCAGAAAAAAGCTCTGGCCGGGCCGTTACGAAGCGCCGGTCACGATAGCCGCAGACATGTCAGCGCTGCCGGTTGGCTGGCGCTGGGCAACGCTCGATCAGCTCGCAGCGATTCCGGCGCGCAATGGCATCTCTGTGAAGGGTAACCCCGAGCCGCCCGGCATCGCTGCACTGAGGCTCGACGCATTGCAGGGCGAGGGCCTCGACTTCACGCGCCGTCGATACATCGACATCCCTGCGAACAAGGCTGCTGACCTCGCGATCCGGCAGGGTGACTTCCTCATCTCTCGCGCAAACGGCTCGCTGACACTGATGGGACGTGCCTGCGTGGCTGGCATTCCACCTGTGCCAACTGTCTTCCCCGATACGATGATCCGCTTTCGGCTCGCGTCCGCTGACTTAGCGCGTTGGGCCGCGGTCGCATGGCGGAGCGTTTTCGTTCGAGAGCATTTGGAACGCCGCGCCAAGACCAGCGCGGGGATCTGGAAGATATCGCAGGACGACATGCGATCCGCTCCGATCCCGCTGCCGCCTTCGCACGAAGTCACGGCGATCCTTGAAGCGCTGGAGACGGCGCAGGTTGAGAACGGCGCGCTTCCGACTGACGGGTTCGCTGACGCACTCCGCCAATCCATACTCCACGCTGCATTCACCGGCCGCCTCGCAGCGCAGGACCCGGCCGACGAGCCCGCCGCCGCCCTGCTCGCCCGCCTCCGCGCCAAGCCAGCCGCTGCACGCCGCCCTCGCGCGCACCGCACCGCAACGCAGCCCGACCTGATTGAGACACAAGCATGAGCGAGACCGAGAACGTCCTGACCGCGAAGGTCTGGAACCTCGCCCATGTAATGAACAACGCCGGTGTTGGCTCCGGCGATTATGTGGAGCAGGTCACCTACCTGCTCTTCCTGAAGCTCGACGCGGAGCGGGAGGAGGACGGCTTGGCCTCCCTGTTGCCCGAAGAATGCCGCTGGGCGCGCCTCGCCGCACTGACGGGCCGCGAGCTGGCGCAACACTACGCGCGCACGCTCGAAGCCCTCGCCGCGCAGCCGGGCCTCGTCGGCACGATCTACACCCGTGCCCGCAACACCATCGAGGAACCCGCCCACCTGCACCGCCTGGTGCGCATGATCGGCGCGGAGAGCTGGTCGGGCTTCGGCGTGGACGTGAAGGGCGCGATCTACGAAAGCCTGTTGGAGCGCACCGCCTCCGACACCAAGTCCGGCGCCGGCCAGTATTTCACCCCGCGCCCCGTCATCCAGGCCTGTGTCGAGGTCGTGGACCCAAGGCCCGGCCAGACCATCTGCGACCCCGCCTGCGGCACCGCGGGCTTCCTGCTCTCCGCCTTCGAGCACATGCGCCAGAAGCCCGAGGCGCGCGACCGCGAGACCGAGCGGAAGATGCGGGAGGGGGGCTTCACCGGCTACGACATCGTCGCCGGCGTCGCGCGGCTCGCCGCGATGAACCTGTATTTGCACAACCTCGGCCGCGCCGATGTCACGCCGATCCACCGCGCCGACGCGCTGCTGGCCGATCCCGGCCGCCGGTGGGACGTGATCCTCACCAACCCGCCCTTCGGCCGCCGCCAGTCCATCCAGGTCTTCACCGGCGACGGCGAGGCGGAGACCGAGCGCGAGGACTACCAGCGCCCCGATTTCGGCGTGACCACCGGCAACAAGCAGCTCAACTTCGTCCAGCACATCATGACCGTGCTGGCGCCGGGCGGCACCGCAGCCGTGGTGCTGCCCGACAACGTGCTGTTCGAGGGCGGCGCCGGCGAGAAGCTGCGTCGCCGCCTGCTCGACGAGTTCGACTTCCACACCATGCTGCGCCTGCCGACCGGCATCTTCTACCGCCAGGGCGTGAAGGCGAACGTCCTGTTCTTCGAGGCCCGCCCGCGCCGCAAGGAGCCCTGGACCGAGGCACTGTGGGTCTACGACCTCCGCACCAACAAACGCTTCACGCTGAAGGAACGCCCGCTCCGCACCGCCGACATGGCGGAATTCGTCAGCTTGGCGAAGCTCTCCGACCGCGGGAAGCGGCAGGAGACCGAGCGGTTCAAGCGCTTCAGCTACGCCGAATTGGCCGCGCGTGAGAAGCTGGACCTGAACCTGTCTTGGCTGCGGGAGGAGGGCGCAACCGACCCCGCCAGCCTGCCCCCACCCGACGAGATCGCGGCAAGCATCGCCGATGATCTAGAAGTAGCAGTTGCAGCGTTTCGCGCGGTGGCTTCCCGGCTGTCGTAACTGGGACCTAAATCCTGCAGCTACTGCATGCTTTGAGAAGTTCTTCGCGAACATAGAGCACCGTGGACAGAACCCAGTTCCGAATGTTCGCTAGGCCGCTTGGCGAGGAAACGTGAGGAGCCGTCACATCATGCGACCCGTCCCAGGGCCGCTCTGGCCACCGAGCACCGGCTGCAAAGTGCACAGCCGCCCAAGAGATATCTACTGCTTCGTCTTGCGCTACAAGCTCAGCGGCAGTGTCCAGCACAGCCGGACCGAATTCCTCAGCATCCTCACTTGGGCGTTCCAGGACGTCCAGAGCGCGACGGACGCGCAAACGACGTTGTTCCTCTGAGAGGTAGTGCTCAAGCGCATCAAACTGCCAGTGCGGATGGGCCGCGCCTGGTGATTGGAAGCCAACGGCTTCGCGTGTCCATTCTCGAACGCCCGGCCATTCAGCACGGAACAGCTGAATCGGTCGTTCGTCGGCACTGGCAGTGGTGAAGAAAGTGAGATTAGCTGCCTTGAAGCGCAGCGGCCGCGCCCCGCTGCGATCCTCCCATTCCTCCGCATATCCAACGCAATAGCGAGGCGAGTCATCAATACCAACTACTAGCGGCACAACAGGCATGTCGCCCCCACGTTGCCGGGAAGCGCGAAAGGTGTTGGAAGCGATCAACACTCCCTTGAACTCTCGTACGGCCGAGGCGCTTGTAAAATTCAGATTCTTGGCGCGCGGCAAAACATCACGGAGGCTGTCGGCGAGCGTTCCCCAGTGCTGCTCAATGCGCGCGCGCGTTTCGTCAAGCGGCTGCACGGTCAACTACAATGAGAGCGCTGGCATCCACGCGATAGACCTTCGCGGCCGCCACATTGGCCGCCGTAACCCATGCAGCATCGGTCGTGCGAATGTTCGACCCAAGCTTTTCCAGTTCGAGCACGTCAGCTCTGCTGCTGCTATCTGCGAAAAGCGATGCAAGATCCGGCAGATTTACAAGGTCAACATACCGCTTGCTTAGATCATATTGCCCTCCTGCGACCGGTGCCGAGTAGGCGGCAAGAAGCGCAGCAAAGATTTGCGTGTTAAAGAGAGCTCCATAGGCCTGCACGAATCCGGCGCTTACAGAATCTCCCACTTGGCTGCTGGCGCTAGAGGCGGCCTTGGCGAGCTTGGACAGCGGGTACCATGAGTACCCCTGCACCACTGCGGCGTCGCTTCCTAGATCGACAACAAACCCACCAACTCCGCCGAAGTACTTGGAGATGACACGGGCCTTCCCGCCAGTTTCGAAGTTGCGGTGTTCGGCAAGGGTCCACCAGGCCTTGCCCCGCTTTGCAACGGTGCTCCGGGCGGACAGGCGCGCCTCGTTTGGCTTGAGATAGCGTTCAAAGTAGGTGGGGACGGCAGCAGAGAGTTCGTCTGCAGTTCGAAGCGTTAGCTCGCCACGCTTGTACGGATAGAAGACGTACTCTCTTGGCTCAAGCTGACCTTCACGGATTGAGGCATTCGTAACTGCTCGGCGAAAATAGCGTCGTTCCGGTGCAGGCAACTCTTGCCACACCTCCTTCGAGAGCAGGAACACCGCATTGTCGCCGGTTCGGATGCCCTGTTGGACCTTGAAGAGATCTCCGACGGTCGTCGGTACGGTTTCGGCAAGCTCTTGCAGCAGCAGCTCGAGGCGAGGCGCGCGAAGCCGCCAATCGGGTTGAGCAGCGAGCCGCGAAACCGGGAGACGCCCGATGCGCCAGGTCTCTTGGTCTTCAGCCGTCGTGCCGCTCACCTGGAGCTTGCGTAGATGCCTCAGTGCGGAGCCGGTCGCATCAGCATCGTTGTCGGTCCATACGGTGAGCACCTGACGGTCGGCGGGACCATTCACGAACACTGCCCCAGCGACCTGCACGAGAGCATACTCAAAGAGGCCAAAGTCGCCGATTGAAGCGAGCATGCGGAGGCCGGCCCGCTCAAGCAGGTCCTGGCGCCACTGTGCAGCGCCCGTCAACGAAAGTAGGCTAGCCGGGAACAGGCATCCCAGAGCACCGCCTGGTTTCAGCGCCGCCAGTGCGTGGGTGATGAACGACATGCTGAGGTCGGGTCGACCCTGATATGCCTTCCCCAGAATCTCGCGCATCTGCTCGCGCTGGGTGGACGACAGCGCCGCGAACGCCATGAACGGAGGGTTCATGACTACAACGTCTGCAAGCGGCAGCGGACTGGCTAGCGAGTCACCCACCTCGAGGTCGAGAGATACTCTGTGTTGGGACCAGTCGACCAGGGCGCGGTCAAGGACAAACCGCGCCATGGAAATGGCGGCTCGGGAGATGTCCCTGCCCACAACCTGAATGCGTCCGGAAAAGCCCCGGCGTCGAAGCGCCCGAAGGGCCTCGTGGAGAAATGCGCCCGAGCCGCACGCTGGGTCGAGCACTACCAAGTCGGTTTTGCTATCAAGTGCCTCCACGCTCGTCAGTGCATGCTCGACGATGGACCGCGCGATAGCGGGCGGCGTGAAATGAGCGCCTCCGCGTGAAGGGCTGCTTTTCCCGCCGTCCGCATTTCCGAGCAAATCTAGGCTGGGCGGCCGCAGAAGCTCAAAATGCGCCTCCTGAAAGATGAGCCCGCCCGCGTGCCTGATCGACAAGCCTGCATGTAGGTCAAGAGCACGGGCGCCGACGTGCGCGCGCGAGAATCTCTCGAGCTCAACGCTCAGCCGACCCTGTACTAGGGTGGAGTACAGCGCGTGAGCAGGATCGTCAGGAGCTAACGGCATTGCTCGTGCTGGATCGGTACCGCGCCGTCTCGTCAGATCATCAAGCGCGAGAAGGAAAGCGCCGAGCGAGGCGTCATCGGGGCCGCCGATCGCATGCACAGCAGCCCGGACGGATCGGAAGAGCTCGATTACGTGCCTGACCACACCACGACCGCGCTCGAGTCGATCGTTGAGCAAGAACGTATAGAATGTCTCCAGCTGCGCAGCGACGCTACGTCGCGTGAAGCGGCGGGCCGGCCCGGCTTGATCCCAACGGAGCACCGTCACGTGGTCGGAGCTGATTCCGACATGGTGCGTCACGTCCGACGACCAGGCCCACGATGCACCCTCAGCGGCGTCTGGCAGGTCCGCAACGCTCAACATGAACGTGCCGGTCCCGCCGTCCAAAAGGACACGGTGCCGCGCTGCGTGCGAGTGCTCCTCGTCACCGAAAACGGGCGCATCGGCCAAGCCAAAGGCGCGCGCCCATGCGGAAGGATCGTCGAGGTCGATCACGCCCGCACCGCCGGGAAAAGATTGAGCTGGGCAGGAGGCGGGGCCACGCCGAGCCCTACAGCGAGCGCCTCCAAATGTGGATCAAGCGGGACCGTGATCGTAGGGGCCAGCGCCCCAGGCGCCGGGTTGGCTGTGATCGCGATCGCGCTTGGACGAACCTCCGCATACTTCCCGTAAAGGGCAATTGGCGAAGTGCCGATCAGGCTGTCTCGCAGGGCCGTGGCTGGTCTCGCCCAGGCAGAAATCTCAATTTTGAAGCTTCGGTGCAGTTCGACGAGCAGACGCAGCACCAAGACGGTGTTCCAGGCATATTGAGCGTGCTTACCACGCCCGCGTGCGGGCTGGTCCGCAGGCAGGATGCCACGGCGTGACGTCCATTCGCGCAACTGGCTGGGCGAAAGGCCAGTCAGTGCGCGGACGTCACCCGCCTGAAAGGTTGCCGGACTCCTCATGATGGGTATCATAACCATCATAACGCGGCCCGTCATCCCGGTTTGTTTCGTGAAGGGCGTGCCTGTAGCTCGGTTGGAGCCTGGGCAGGTGCTCGTCTAGAGGTGTGCACCGAGGATCTACGAGACGCTGAGCAGAACATCTCGCGTTGCTGGTCCCATACCAGGGACGCCGCCCGTCCGATGCTCCGAAAGCCATCTCCCGGCGCGATGCTCCCGTCCAGAATTCCCTCAACGAGCTCGGGCGCGAGCAACGTCAGCTGTAGGATACGGCCAAGGTAGCCCCGATCAATTCGCTCTGCCGCGGCTATGTCAGTTACCGATGCATGCCGTCCCTCTTCGAGCAGCCGCTGGTATCGAAACGCCCGTGCCAGCGCCTTTACCAACGCCGGATCGGCACGCGTCGTGAGCGGCGCCACGCCATCGGTCGTCGGCGTGACAACGGTCTTCCGGCCCGGCCGGTGCCGGATGGCCAGCGGCACCCGGACCGTGATGCTGGTGGCGGCGGTCATGCCGCCGCCACCAGGGCGCTGGGCGAGATGGCGGTGAGATCGCGGACGAGGCCGCCGAGCCCGTCCAGCCGCAGCCGAATGTCCGCGCCGGCCGGTCCGATCACCACCCGCTCCACCAGCGACCGGACAATCCGCGCCTGCTCCGCCGGGAACAGATGCTCCCACAGCGGGTCGAGCCGATGCAGCGCATCCTGGGTCTCGCCCTCAGTCAGGTCGGGCGCCTCCCTGCGCGCCGCCCGCCAGGTGCCGACGACGATCTCCGGCTGCCGCAGCAGCGCCCGCACCTGATCCACTACCGCCGCCTCGATCTCCGCCGCCGACACCCGCCGCACGATGCTGTCGTCACCGGCTGCATCGCCCTTCAGCACGCGCTGGGCCACGTAGTAGCGGTAGAGCCGGCCGTTCTTCCTGGCGTGGGTCGGCGACAGCGCCCGGCCATCCACCCCAAAGATCAGCCCCTTCAGCAGCGCCGGCGTCTGCGCCCGATTCTGGTTGGCGCGGATCCGCGGGCTGATCTGCAGCACGGCATGCGCGCGGTCCCACAGCTCCCGCGGCACGATCCCCTGATGCTCGCCGGGATAGATGTTTCCCTTGTGCGCCGCCTCGCCGACATAGGTCCGATTGTTCAGCAGCTTGTAGACGTCCCCTTTGTCCAGCGGCCGACCAACTTTGCTGGTGAGCCCCTCCTCACGAAGGCGCTTCACCGTCTCCATGCCCGATCCCGTCTCGGCGAAGAGCTCGAACACGCGGCGCACCCGCGGCGCCTCGTCATTGTTCACGATCAGCTTGCGCGCCACCACGTCGTAGCCGAGCGGCACCTTGCCCCCCATCCACATGCCGCGGGCGCGGGACGCCGCGAATTTGTCGCGGATGCGCTCGCCAATCACCTCGCGTTCGAACTGTGCGAAGGAGAGCAGGATGTTCAGCGTCAGCCGACCCATGCTGGTCGTCGTGTTGAAGCTCTGCGTGACCGAGACGAATGTCACGCCATGCGCATCCATCACCTCCACGAGCTTGGCGAAATCCATCAGGGAGCGGCTGAGCCTGTCGATCTTGTAGACCACAATCACATCGACGAGGTCGGACTGGATGTCGCGCAGCAGGCGTTGCAACGCCGGCCGCTCCAGCGTGCCGCCGGAAAACCCGCCATCATCATAGCGGTCGCGGACCAGCACCCAGCCCTCGGCGCGCTGGCTGGTGATGTACGCCTCACAAGCGTCGCGCTGTGCGTCGAGGCTGTTGAATTCCTTCTCCAGCCCCTCGTCCGTGGATTTCCGCGTGTAGACGGCGCAGCGCAGCTTCTTCGTGGTGGCCGGCATGGCCGGCTCGATGTGGGCGCGGCGGGTCATGCTTCACCTCGCGCGCGCAGCCCGAAGAACGTCCAGCCATTCCAGCGCGTGCCGGTGATGTGGCGCGCGATGGCTGAGAGCGACTGGTAGGGCCGCCCCTCGAATTCGAAGTCGTTGACGCGCACCGTGACCACGTGCCGCACGCCCTGCCATTCGCGGAGCAGGCGCGTGCCGGCTAGCGGCCGGCTGTCGGCACGAATGCGGCGCAGGACGACGTTGCCGCCATCCAATTGCTCGCCCAGCGCCACCAGCCGGTCGACGGTCTCGGGCTTCAGCCCGCCATAGGCCAACTCCTGGATTCGATAGGCCAGCCGGCTCTGGATGTAGGCGCGGTTCCATGGCGGCGGCTCCTTGCCGAACAGTTCGCGCCACTGCTGCTTCAGCGTAGCGGTCGGCGCCGCTTGCAGTGCGGCGAGGCGGCTCAGCACCTGCGTCGGCGGGATCTTCGGGATGGTGGGCGCCGGCGCGGGCACGGGCGCGGCGGTGGATCGTTTGGTCATGCGAGTCCCTTCCTGTTGGGGTTCGCATGCAGGCGCTGCTTGGCGGTGGAGTGTAGGCGAACCTCTCTGGCCCCCCGAGCTATCTCGGCATCCCGCGCTTCATCCTCGGCAGCGCGGCTGCGCAGCCGCACCAGGCCCCTGGCCAGGATGCCGCAGACCTCGCGGAGGTGCGGCGGGAGGTGAGCGTTCAGTCCCACGGGCGATGGCTTCATACTTAGCCCTACCCGCCTCGGCGGCGATCCGTCCCAATCAGGCGCGGCGGCGTTCCAACTGAGGCGCGATCCGCCGCCAGGGCTGGCTCAGCTTCTTCTTGATCGTGCTGGAGTCCGGATGTTCGCCACGCTCAGCGAACCAAGCCTCCATGCGGCGAACGTATTCCGCCAGCGTCGCCGGCGGCCCGTCCTGAAACATGCTGACCAGCGCCTCG
>JBEQBS010000003.1:0-36895 GCA_041639675.1 Rubritepida sp.
CGATGATGGGATGCGCCCACTCACGGCCCAGCAGGTGCAAGCGCGTGTGCCCGCCAGCGAGCGGGCGCAGCACGCGCGGGTGCAGCGGCAGTTGTTGCCAGGCCTGGGCGTTGGCGCGGTGGGTGATCTCGTCGGCCGCGCCGCCTTGCACGAAGGCCCAGGTGGCGGGGTCCAGCGTGGCAGGGCGCGGCGCCGCGCGCCAGCTATCCCGCCAGCGTCAACGGGTCGCCCTTCCCGCCGAAGAAGCGGTCCAGGATGGCGGGGAACACCGCCGCCCCCGGCGCGGCCAGGGCGAAGAGGGTGGCGCAGGAGCGCAGCTTCAGGTCGTCCGGGCTGCCCATGATGGCCGTGGCATCCGCCCCGGGCGCGGCCAGCACCAGCGCGGCATGGTGCGCCAGCCGCGGGCCCAGCACCGGGTGGACCCAGTAGGAAGCGGCCTCCGCCACGTCCTCCAGCCCGTAGAATCGCGCCGTCTCGCTGCGCCCCAGGGCGCGCAGCTGCGGGAAGATGAACCACATCCAGTGCGTGCGCTTGCGCCCCGCGCGCAGCTCCGCCTCCACCGCCGCCAGCACCGCGGGGGCCTGGGCGGCGAGGAAGCGGCCGAGGTCAGTTGGAGGCAAGGACCTGCCGCGCCAGCGCCTCGCTGAACTTGGCCACCGCCGTGTGGTCCTCGCCCGGGCCGAGGTGGCTCGACGCGCTGGCCCAGAGCTCCCGGCACAGGGCGGCGAAGGGGGTGGGCACCCCGTTCTCCCGGCCCACGTCCAGCGCGATGCCCAGGTCCTTCACCATCAGCTCCAGGCCGAAGCCGCTGTCGAAGCGGCGGCTCAGCACGAATTGCCGGAACTTCTTCTGGGTGGAGTTGTTCATGCCGGTGGAGGCGTTCAGCACGTCCACCATCGTGCCCGGCTCCAGCCCGAATTTCTGGCCGATCAGCAGCGCCTCGATGCCGATCAGGAAGCCGGCCGCCGATGTCAGGTTGTTCAGCGCCTTCATCGCCTGGCCCGCGCCCACCGGGCCGCAGCGGTGCAGGGAGGTGCCCATGGCGCGCAGGATGGGCTCGGCCGCGTCCAGGTCGGCCTCCGCGCCGCCCAGCATGATCGCCAGCTCGCCCGATTTCGCGCGCGTCACGCCGCCGGAGACGGGGGCATCCACCACGCGGATGCCGCGCGCGGCCAAGTCCGCCGCGATCTCCGCGGTGCGGGAGGGGTTGCCGGAGGTGAGGTCCACGAACAGCGCGCCCGGCGCCAGCACGGGCCCCACCTGCGCCGCCACCTGCGCCACTTCCCTGGAGGTGGGCAGGATGCACAGGAAGGCCTCGGCATCGCGCGCCGCCTCGGCCGGGGTGGCCGCGGCGTGGCCGCCGGTTTCGGCCGCCCAGGCGGCGGCGCGTTCGGGCGCGATGTCGCAGACGGTGACGGCGTGCCCCGCCTTCACCAAATTGGCGGCCATGGGCCAGCCCATGTTGCCGATGCCGGCGAAGGCGAGGCGCATCCCCGTCACGCCTTCGGCTTGATCGCGCCCTCGGCGATGAGGACCTCATGCGCCGCCTTGAAGGCGTCCAGCGCCGCCGGGATGCCGCAATAGGCCGAGGCGTGGCACAGCGTGGCCTTGATCTCGTCCACCGTCACGCCGTTGGCCAGCGCGCCCTTCACGTGCAGCTTCACCTCGGGGATCTTGCCCATGGCGGTGAGCATGGCGAGGTTGATGATGGAGCGCGTCTTGCGGTCCAGCGTCGGGTCGCCCCACATGGCGCCCCAGGCCCAGCTGGTGGTGATGCGCTGGAAGGCCATCATGAAGTCGTCGGCCTTGGCGAGCGACCCGTCCACGTAGTCGCTGCCGAGCACCTCGCGGCGGATGGGCAGGCCCTTCTGGAACAGCGCCTCGTCTTCACCCTGCATGGATTTCGTTCCCTCTCTCGGAATGGCCGGCGCACGGTCGCGCGGGGCGCGCGGGCGGTCAATCCATCCAGGAGACATGGGCGGCCACCACGCGCCAGCCCTCGGGCAGGCGCACCCAGGTCTGGGATTGCCGGCCCAGGCGCGGCTGGCCCTCGCGGGTGAAGGTGGTGTTGGCCACGGCGAAGTCGCGGCCGAAGGCATGGATCTCGGTGCGGCCCAGCGTGCGGGCCAGGCCCTTCGAGGGGCGCGCGGCGCGGAAGGCCGCCAGCTCCTCCCAGCCATGCAGCACCTCGGTGGCGCCGTAGCGCAGCACCCGGGGGTCGCGCCAGAACAGCGCGTCCAGCGTGGCGACGTCGTTGGTGACCAGCGCCGTCTCGTAGCGTTCGAAGGCGGCCGTGACCTCGGCCACCACGTCGGGGATGTCGGTTTCCATGGGCGCAAGATTGACCCGGACGGGGGGCGATGGCACCTCCCCCCGCATGTCCGACCTCGAAAGCCTGTCCCTCTGGCCCTTCCAGGAGGCGCGCAAGCTGCGCGACCGGCTGGCGGCCCAGGGAAAAACCGAGGCGCTGTTCGAGACGGGCTACGGCCCCTCCGGCCTGCCCCACATCGGCACCTTCGGCGAGGTGGCGCGCACCACCTGGGTGCGGCGCGCCTTCACGGAACTGACGGGGATGCCCTCCCGCCTGCTGGCCTTCAGCGACGACATGGACGGGCTGCGCAAGGTGCCCGACAACGTGCCCAACCCGGAGCTGCTGCGCCCCCATCTGGGCAAGCCGCTGACCGAGGTGCCCGACCCCTTCGGCACGCATGACAGCTTCGGCCGGCACAACAACGCCCGGCTGCGCGCCTTCCTGGACGCATTCGGCTTCGACTACGAATTCGCCTCCTCCACCGACGTGTACCGTTCCGGCGCCTTCGACGCGGCGCTGCTGCGGATGTGCGCGGTGCATGAGGAGGTGCGGCAGGTGATCCTGCCCACCCTGGGCGCCGAGCGCCGCGCCACCTACTCCCCCTTCCTGCCGGTGCATCCCGTTTCGCGCATCGTCATGCAGGTGCCGATGGAGGAGGTGCGCGCCGACGGCACGCTGGTGTGGCGCGATGACGAGGGGAAGCGCTGGGAAACCCCCGTCACCGGCGGCCATTGCAAGGCGCAGTGGAAGGCCGACTGGGCGCTGCGCTGGTACGCGCTGGGCGTGGACTACGAGATGAGCGGCAAGGACCTGATTGACAGCGTGAAGCTGTCCTCCGCCATCTGCCGCGTGCTGGGCAAGGAGCCGCCCGTCACCTTCACCTACGAGATGTTCAACGACGAGCTGGGCCAGAAGATCAGCAAGAGCAAGGGCAACGGCCTGTCCATCGAGGAATGGCTGGACTACGGCCCGCCGGAATCCCTGGCCTGGTTCATGTTCGCCTCGCCCGGCTCCGCCAAGCGGCTGCACAAGGGGGTGATCCCGCGCGCGGTGGATGACTGGCTGGCCGGCACCGCCAAGGCCGCGGACCCCGCCAGCCCGGCCTGGTTCATCCACCCCGATGGCGCGGCGCCCCAGCCGCCGCCGGTTTCCTTCGCCACGCTGCTGAACCTGGCCGGCATCGCCAACACCGACGACCCGGCGAAGCTCTGGGCCTATGTGGCCAAGTACCTGCCCGGCGCGACGGCGCAAACGCAGCCCCTGCTGGACCGCCTGGTGCGCCACGCCTGCGCGTATTGGCGGGACTTCATCGCCCCCGCCCGCGCCTTCCGCGCGCCCACGGCGGAGGAGCGCGAGGGGCTGGAGCGCCTGGCCGCCCTGCTGCGCGAGCGCGAGGTGGAATTCGCCGCCATGCCGCCGGGGCCGGAGAAGGAGAAGGCGCTGCAGGACGTGGTCTATGACGCCGGCCGCTTCGGCCCCTTCCTGACCAGGAACAAGGATGGCAGCGACGGCGTCGGCCGCGCCTGGTTCGGGGCGCTCTACGAGGTGCTGCTGGGCAAGTCCGAAGGCCCGCGCTTCGGCGGCACCATCGCGGTGACGGGGGTGGAGGAGACGGTGCGCCTGATCGAATCCGCCCTGTCGCGCGGATAGCATGGCGCGCTGGCTGCCCCTGCTGAAGCGCCACGGGCCGACGGTCTTCGGCCTGCTGCTGCTGGTCGGCGCCGTCTGGGTGGTGCAGCGGGAGTTCCGCAACCTCTCGGTGGCGCAGGTGACGGCGGCGATGGAGGCCATCCCGGCCTCCGCCCTGTGGCAGGGGGCGGGGCTGACCGTGCTGGCCTACCTGGTGCTGGGCCTCTACGACTGGCTGGGGGCGCGCTACGCCGGCAAGCCCTCGGGCTTCGGCCGCGCGCTGCTGGCCTCCTTCTGCGGCTACTCCCTCGCGCACAACCTGGGCTTCGCGGCGGTGTCGGGCGCGGCGGTGCGGTTCCGGCTGTATTCCGCCTGGGGCTACACGCCGGTGGAGATCGGCAAGGTCATCGGCTTCACCTCGCTCACCTTCGGGCTGGGCGGCATGGCGCTGGGCGGCGCCGTGCTGGCCTTCGAGCCGGACGTGCTGCCCTTCGGCGACGTGCTGCCGCGCTGGGCGCTCCAGGCCTTCGCGCTGCCGCTGTTCGGCATCGTGCTGGCCTACATCCTCGTCTCGCGCTTCCGCCGCTCGGTGCGGCTGTTCGGGCATGACATCGAATTGCCCTCCACGCCGCTCGCCTTCGCGCAGGTGGCGCTGGCCACCGTGGACGTGGCGATCACCGCCGCCATCTTCTACGTGCTGCTGCCCGCCGCCGAGGGGCTGACCTTCCTGAAGTTCGTCGGCATCTACCTGGCGGCCTACGCCGCGGGCATCGCGGCCTCCGTGCCCGGGGGCCTCGGGGTGTTCGACGGCGCGATCATGATCGGCCTGTCGCCCTATCTGGGCACAGCGGAGGTGGTGGGGGCGCTGCTGGTGTTCCGGCTGTTCTACTACATCGTGCCGCTCTTCATCTCCGGCTTCCTCTTCGCGGGGTTCGAGCTGGGGCAGCGTCGTGGCGCCTTCGCGGCGCTGGGCACGGGGGCGATGCCGCTGGAGGTGCCGGCGCTGGCGGGCCTCGTCGCGCTGGGCGGCGGGCTGCTGGTCTTCCTGGGCGCCCTGCCGGTGCGCCCCTCCGTGCTGGTGGAATGGGCGGGGTACGAGGCCGCGGTGGCCTCGCAATTCGCCGCCTCCATCGTCGGCTCCCTGCTGCTGGCGATGGCCTTCGGGCTGGCGCGGCGGCTCACCATCGCCTGGGGCGCGGCCATCGTGCTGCTGCTGAACGGCGCGCTGATCGCCCTGCTGCGCGAGGAAGCCTGGTGGACGGTCGGCGCCTTCATCCTGGTGGCCGGCTTCCTGGGCACCATGCGCGGCGCCTTCTACCGCGACAGCCGCCTGCTGAGCGAGCCGCTCTCGGCCACGATGGCGCTGCCGCTGGTGGCGGTGGGCTTCTGCGGCGTGACGCTGGCGCTGGTGGCCTATGCCGGCCGCGTGGCCGACGCCTTCTGGTGGGAGGTGCCCTTCGCGAAGCTGGCCCCGGCGCAGCTGCGCTTCACCGTGGGCGTCACCGCGCTGCTGCTGCTGCTGGGCGCGGTGCGGCTGCTGCGGCCCGTGCGCATCACGCCCCGTCCCTATGACGCCGCCGCCGCCCTGGCCCTGCGCGCCGCCCACGGCACCGCGCCGCATGCGGGCGACGCCACCATCACCGGCGAGCGCGGCGAGGCCACGCTGGTCTTCGCCCGTGGCGATTCCGTGTGGGTGGCGCAGGGCGACCCGCTGGGGCCGCGGCGCGACGCCGTCTCCGCCATCTGGCGCTTCCGCGACCTGTGCGAGCGCAACGGCGTGCGCCCCGCCTTCGTGGATGTGGGCGAGGGCTTCGCGCGCGTCCATGCCGATATCGGCCTGCAGCTGGTGCGGCAGGGCCCTCGCCGCGTGGCGGCGCATGAGGGCGACCTTCAGGCCCTCTTGTAGAAGAAGGCCGCGCCGGCCAGGCCGGAGCCGTCGGCGCGCATGGCATAGCCGGGGATGGTGCCGGCATGCCGCCAGCCCTCCGCGCGGTACAGCGCCTCGGCGTCGCTGCCTTCCTCCGTGTCCAGCGTCAGCAGCGCGTGGCACAGGCCGCGCGCCTTCGCCTCGGCGGCGCGCAGCAGGGCGCGGGCCAGGCCGCGGCGGCGGAAGGCCGGGTGCACCAGCATCTTGCCGATCTCGGCGCGGTGGCGCTGGTTTGGCTGCGGCGCGGGCTCCAGGAGGACGGTGCCGCGCACCACGCCCTCCACCCGCGCCACCAGCAGGTGGCGGGCGCCGGGCGCGGCCAGCCTGGCGCGCCACCAGGCTTCCGCCTGTTCCACGGTGAAGGGCTGCACGAAGTTCACGCTGGCGCCGCCGGCCACACAGGCGGCCAGCACCTCGGCCAGGGCGGGCTCATAGGCCGTCAGCTCCTCGATCACAGGTATCGGCCCCGCTCCAGGATCTCCAGCGTGTAGGCGCGGCAGCTCATGCCCAGCGCCTCCGCCTGCGCAGCACCACCTCGCGGCCCGGCTGCTTCCAGGCGCGGCGATGCGCCTGGCGCCAGCAGAAGAGGCGCCAGGACGCCTCGGGGTCCAGGGGTGGGCCGCCATTGTCGCCGATGCTCGCCATGGCGGCAGGATTCCAGTAAAGTGGTCGCATGTCCACCATGTTGACCGAGGCGCTGCTGGCCGCCCGCATCCGGCGCGAGCGCGAGGCGCGCGGCTGGAGCCTCGCGGAACTCGCCGCGCGGTCCGGCGTCTCGCGCGCCATGATCTCGAAGGTGGAACGCGCGGAATCCTCGCCCACCGCGGCGCTGCTGGGGCGGCTCTCCGGCGCGCTGGGCCTCACCGTCTCCGCCCTGCTGGCCCGCGCCGAGGCCGATGGCGGCGCCGGCCGCGTGGCGCGCGCGGCCGACCAGCCGCTCTGGACCGATCCCGGCACCGGCTACCGGCGCCGCGCCGTTTCCCCGCCCGGCGCCGAGCCGGAGCTGGTGGAGGTGGAGCTGCCGCCCGGCGCGCGCGTGCCCTACCCGGCGGACAGCTACCGCTTCCTGCGCGGCCAGGTGCTGTGGGTGAGGAGCGGCCGGCTGGAGGTGGAGGAGGGCGAGGAGCGCCACGCCCTGCGCGCCGGCGACTGCCTGGCCTATGACCTGACGACGCCGCGCGACTGCGCCATGCGCAACCCCAGCGCCACCACGGCGTGCCGCTACGTGGTGGCGCTGGTGCGGCGGTGATGCGCGGCCTGCGAGGGCGGAACCGCCGCGTCAATCCGCCTGGATGTTCAGCTCCCGCGCCAGGCGGCCGAAGCGGTCCCAGTCGGCGCGGGTGCGCGCGGCCAGGGCGGCCGGGGCGCCGCCGGTGGTGACGATGCCGAAGGCGCGGTGGCGCTCCTGCACCTCGGCCATGCGGACCACCTCCTCCATCTGCGCGTTCACCTGCGCCACGAAGGCATCCGGCAGGCCGCGCGGGCCGTAGAGGCCCCACCAGGCCTGCACCTCCACCTCCAGCCCCGCCTCCACGAAGGTCGGCACCTCGGGCAGCACGGCGGAGCGCGCACGCTCCGTCACCGCCACCGGCACGATGGTGCCGGCCAGCAGGTGCGGCGCCACCGCGCCGGGGGTGACGTTGCCGATGGCGATGGTGCCGGCCAGCAGGTCGTTCACGATGGGGGCCACGCCGCGATAGGCGATCTCCTGCACCTGGATGCCGGCCGTGCGGTTGAACATCTCGCCCATGAAGGTCATGGGCGAGCCGGTGCCGGGCGAGCCATAGCCGGTGATGCGCCCCGCCTTCGCCGCCGCGACGACATCGGCGATCGTCCGCAGGCCCGACTGGCGGGAGGCGACGAGCAGCAGCGGCGTGGTGCCGGGCATGTGGATCGGCGTGAAATCCGCCACCGGGTCGTAGTTGGCGCCGCGGCGCAGCACATGCGGCACGATGGCGAAGGTGGAGGGCGCCATCAGCAGCGTGTCGCCATCCGGCGCCGCGCGCGCGACATGGATGGAGCCCACCGCGCCGGAGGCGCCCGAGCGGTTCTCCACCACCACCGGCCGGCCCAGGCGCGGGGACAGCTTCTCGGCATAGATGCGGGCCAGGGCGTCGGTGTCGCCACCGGCCGGATAGGCGACCACGATCGTCAGCGGGCGCGGGCCCTGGGCGAGCGCGGGCGCGGAAAGGCCGGCGGCGAGGCCGATTCCCAGGGCGCGGCGGGAGAGCGTGGTCATGGGTGGGGTTTCTCCATCGGATGGGCCGGCCGTGCTGCCTGATTGTTCTTATTTGAACTCGACGTTCATTTACTGCGCATTGGTAGAAGGCTCCCGCCTCCCCGGTCAAGCGATTTCGCGCCGGTCCGTCCCCGTGATCCACAGGGCTGGCGCGGTGGCTTCATGCACCCGGCGGCGTTAGGATGGGGCACCGATGAACAGCATCCACCCGCCCGCCCTGCACGAGGAATCCAGCCTGGTCGGGCTGGGCGCCCGGCTGCCGCCCGCCTCCATGGAGGCCGAGCAGGCGCTGCTGGGCGCGCTGCTGGCCAACAACAAGGCCTATGAGCGCGTCAGCGAGTTCCTGGAATCCGAGCACTTCGTGGATGCCATCCACGGCCGCATCTACGCCGCCATCCGCCGCCGGGTGGAGAATGGCCAGCTGGCCGATGCCGTCACCCTGCGCCACGAATTCGAGCACACGGGCGAGCTGGCCGAGGTGGGCGGCCCGGCCTACCTGACGCAGCTGCTCACCGCCATGGTCGGCATCGTCAATGCCGGCGAATACGGCAAGCTGATCCATGACCTCTGGATCCGCCGCCAGCTCATTGACCTCGGCGAGACGGTGGTGAACGACGCCTTCGGCGCCGATGCCGAGGTCGCCGGCAAGGAGCAGATCGAGAAGGCCGAGCAGGCGCTGTTCAACCTGGCGACCGAGAAGGCCAGCGAGGGCGGCGCCATCTCCTTCGAGAAGGCGCTGACCCGCGCGGTGGAGGTGGCGGCCGCGGCGCTGGAGCGCGGCGGCGGCGTCTCCGGCCTGCCATCCGGCCTGCGCGACCTGGACGCCAAGATGGGCGGGCTGCATGACAGCGACCTGCTGATCCTCGCCGGCCGCCCGGGCATGGGCAAGACGGCGCTGGCCACCAAGGTGGCCTTCGGCGCCGCCCAGGCCCTGCTGCGCGAGACGGAGGAGCAGAAGGGCCCCAACGCCGTGCCGCCGGCGGTCGCCATCTTCTCACTCGAAATGAGCGCCGACCAGCTCGCCAACCGCCTGCTGAGCGAGGCGTCGCGCATCCAGGGCGACCGCATCCGCCGCGGCGAGATCAGCCAGCGCGAGTTCGACAACTTCGTCACCGTCTCGCGCGAGCTCGCCCGCCTGCCGATCCTGATTGACGACACGCCGGCCATCACCCTTTCGGCGCTGCGCACGCGCTGCCGGCGCATCCAGCGCACGCGGGGGCTGAAGTTCATCGTGGTGGACTACCTCCAGCTCATGCGCCCCGCCGTGGGCACGCGGCCGGAATCGCGCGTGCTGGAAATCTCCATGATCACCCAGGGGCTGAAGGCCATCGCCAAGGAGCTGCACATCCCCGTCATGGCGCTGTCCCAGCTCTCCCGCGCGGTGGAGCAGCGCGAGGACAAGCGGCCGCAGCTGAGCGACCTGCGCGAATCCGGCTCCATCGAGCAGGACGCGGACTGCGTGATGTTCGTCTACCGCGACGAATACTACCTCAAGGCGCGCGAGCCCAAGATCACCGCCTTCGGCGACGATTCCAAGTTCCACGAGGCGATGGAGCGCTGGCAGCAGGACATGGAGCGCGCCCACAACAAGGCGGACCTCATCATCGCCAAGCAGCGCCACGGCCCCACCGGCACAATCCCCCTGTTCTTCGAGGCGGAGTTCACCCGCTTCGGCGACCTCGACACCGTGCACGCCGCGCCCTACGGCGACTGAATGACCACGGGCACGCTGACCATTGACCTCGGCGCCATCGCGCGCAACTGGGAAACCCTGCGGGAGCTGCATGCGCCCGGCGAGGTGGCGGCGGTGGTGAAGGCCGACGCCTACGGGCTGGGCGTGGCCAAGGTGGCGCCGGTGCTGGCCGCCGCGGGCTGCCGCCACTTCTTCGTCGCCACCCCGGATGAGGGCCTGGCCCTGCGCGCCATCCTGGGCGAGGGGCCGATGGTGGCGGTGCTGGACGGCACCCAGGGCCGCGCCGTGCCGGGCATCACGCCCGTGCTGAACAGCCTGGACGAGCTGCGCCGCCACCGGGGCGAGGCCATCCTGCACCTGGACACAGGCATGAACCGCCTGGGCCTGCCGCCCGCCGAGGCCGATGCCCTGGCCGCCGACCCCGCCCCGCTGGAGGGCGTGCGGCTGCGCTACGTGATGACGCACCTGGCCGCGGCGGAGGACCCCTCCCACCCCCTCAACCTGCGCCAGCGCGACGCCTTCCTCGCCGCCTGCGCGCGGCTGCCGCGGGCGCGGCGCTCGCTGGCCAATTCCTCCGGCATCTTCCTGGGCGAGGGCTTCCGCTCCGAGCTGGCGCGGCCGGGTGCCGCCCTCTACGGCCTCAACCCCACCCCGGGGCTGGACAACCCGATGGAGCAGGTGGTGACGCTGCGCCTGCCCATCCTGCAGCTGCGCGAGGTCGCGCCCGGTGCCACGGTGGGCTACGGCGCCGCATGGCTGGCCACGCGCCCCTCGCGCATCGCCACCGTCGCCGGCGGCTATGCCGATGGCATCCCCCGCGCCTGGGACGCGCAGGGCTGGGGCGTGCTGCATGGCATGCAGGTGCCGCTGGCCGGCCGCGTCTCCATGGACCTGTGCTGCTTCGACGTGACGGAGGCGCCGCGCGCCCGGCCGGGCGACATGGTCGAGATCCTCGACCTCGGCCAGGATGCGGACGACCTGGGTGCGGCCTCGGGCACCATCGGCTACGAGATCCTCACCCGGCTGGGCCGGCGCTTCCGGCGGGAGTATGTGGGCGCATGACCGCCACGCTGGACTTCGCCGCCTTCCTCGGCCGCGCCGTGCTCGCCCTGCTGCGCGCGGCGGGGGAGGTGTCGCTCTTCGCCCTGGAGGCGCTGTCGCACCTGCTGCGGCCGCCCTTCTTCTGGCGGCAGTTCTGGCGGCACTTCATCGAGGTCGCGTATTTCTCCCTGCCCGTGGTGGCGCTGACGGCGCTGTTCACCGGCATGGTGCTGGCGCTGCAATCCTATGTCGGCTTCGCGCGCTTCAACGCCGAATCCGCCATCGCCTCGGTGGTGGTGCTGAGCGTGACGCGCGAGCTGGGGCCGGTGCTGGCCGGGCTGATGGTGGCCGGGCGCATCGGCGCCGCCATGGCGGCCGAGATCGGCACCATGCGCGTGACCGACCAGGTGGACGCGCTCACCACCCTGTCCACCGACCCGATGAAGTACCTGGTGGCGCCGCGGCTGGTGGCCGCCACCCTGGCCATGCCGCTGCTGGTGGTGGTGGCCGACGTGCTGGGCGTGGCGGGCGGCTTCCTGATCGGCACGCTGAAGCTGGGCTTCGTGGCCGAGACCTACATCGTCAATTCCTGGGCGGTGCTGGAGGCGATGGACGTGATCTCCGGCCTCGTGAAGGCCGCCGTTTTCGGCTTCGTCATCGCGCTGATGGGCTGCTGGTGCGGCTATGCCTCCAGGGGCGGCGCGCAGGGGGTGGGGCAGGCGACGACGCGGGCGGTGGTCTCGGCCTCCATCCTCATCCTCGCGCTCGACTACGTGCTGACGGCGGCGTTCTTCTCGTGACGGGGACGGCCCGAAGGGTTCATCCGGCCACACGAGGGGGTGCGATGCCGTCCCCTCTTGCTTTCGTGCCCTCAGGCGCCGGGCGCGGCCTCCGGCCGCTTGGCTGCGCCGCGCGGCTGGCGCGCCTGCTCCATGGGCAGCCTGGCGGCGGGCCGCGCCTTGCGCGGCCGGATGATCCTGCCCAGGGGTGTCGCGCATGACTTCCAAGATCAGGCTGCGCGGGCTGCGCAAGGCCTTCGGCGCGAAGCAGGTGCTGGACGGCGTGGACCTGGACGTGCGGGCGCGCCATTCCATGGTGATCCTCGGCGGCTCGGGCTCCGGCAAGTCGGTGACGATCAAGTGCATCCTCGGCCTCATCCGCCCCGATGAGGGGCTGATCGAGGTGGATGGGCAGGATGTGTCGAAGCTTTCCCGCCGCGACCGCGCCGCCCTGCTCGACCGCACGGGGATGCTGTTCCAGAACGGCGCCCTGTTCGACAGCCTGCCGGTCTGGGAGAACGTGACCTTCAAGCTGCTGGCGCAGAAGCGCGTGACGCGCGCGGCGGCGCGCGACGTGGCGGCGGAGGCGCTGGCCCAGGTCGGCCTGGCGGCCAGCGTCGGCGACCTGTCGCCCAGCGAGCTGTCGGGCGGCATGCAGAAGCGCGTGGCGCTCGCCCGCGCCATCGCCGCCAAGCCCGACATCGTCTTCTTCGACGAGCCGACCACCGGGCTGGACCCCATCATGGGCGCGGTGATTGACGGGCTGATCGTGGATTGCGTGGAGAAGCTGGGCGCCACCGCCTTCTCCATCACCCATGACATGGCCAGCGCCCGGCGCATCGGCGATGACGCGGCGATGATCCACAAGGGCCGCATCGTCTGGACCGGCGCGGCGGAAACGCTGGGCCGCACCGGCAACGCGATGGTGGACCAGTTCGCCAATGGCGAGCGCGAGGGGCCGATCCAGATGGAGCTGCGCAAATGACCCAGGGCTACGCGATCATCGCCTGGGACGGCACGGATGACGCCGCCCCCGCCCGCCGCGCGGCGGTGCGCGACCGGCATCTGGCCGTCATCACCCGCTGGGCCGCCGCCGGGCGGCTGAACCTGGCCGTGCCGCTGTTCCGCGCCGATGGCCGGGCGCTGGGTTCGCTGATGGTGCTGGGCGAAGAGGACGAGGTCGGGCTGAAGGAATACCTGGCCGAGGAGCCCTTCGCGCGGGAAGGCGTGTGGCAGCGTTACGATGCGCGGCCCTTCCGCATCGCCCCGCTGCCCTACCAGCCGCTGCCGGATGGGCCGATGCCGCAGCACTTCACCCATGTGGTGACGATCGCCGAGGATGCGGAAGGCGCCGACCGCGCGGCGCACCGCGACCCGCACATGGCGCGCGTGCGCGGCTTCGCGGCGGATGGGACGCTGGCGCTGGGCGGCGCCCTGCTGGATGCGAAGGGCGGCATGGCCGGCTCCATTGCCGTGACGCGCCACGCGACGGCGGAGGAGGCCGCGGCATTCTGGGCGCCCGACCCCTATGTGGCCGGCGGCGTCTGGGGCGCGGTGACGCGCTTCCCCACGCGCTTCGCGCCGCTGCCCTATGCCGCGCTGCCGCGCGAGGCCGACGCGTCGCCGCGGGGGTGAACGCCACCTTCGCAGGCGTCGCGCCAGGGACGCGCGGATGAACGCGACGCTCGCAGGCGTCGCGCCAGGGACGCGCGGGTGAACGCGACGCTCGCAGGCGTCGCGCCGGAGGCGCGCGGGTGAACGCGACGCTCGCAGGCGTCGCCGCGCTGGCGCTCTGGGCCTTCCTGGGGCTGCTGACGCGCATGGCCGCGCCCATCCCGCCCCTGCAGGTCACGGCGCTGGGCTTCGCGGTGGCGGCCGTGCTCTCGCTGGGCGTGGTGGCGGCGCGCGGGCGGCTGGCGGCGCTGCGGGTGGCGCCCATCGCCTGGCTGCACGGGGTGGGGGGGCTGTTCGGCTACCATGCGCTGTACTTCGCCGCGCTGCACTTCGCGCCCCCGGTCGAGGCGAACCTGCTGAACTACCTGTGGCCGCTGCTGATCGTGCTGCTCTCGGCCCCCGTGCTGGGGCTGCCGCTGGGGCGGCGCCGGCTGGCGGGCGTGCTGCTGGGCTTCGCCGGCTGCGCGCTGCTGGTGGGCGGCGGCGCGCGCTTCCCGGCCGGGGCCTGGCTGGGCTTCCTCTGCGCGCTCGGCTGCGCCGTGGTGTGGGCGCTGTATTCCGTGCTGGCGAAGCGCCTGCGCGCGGTGCCGACCGAGGCGGTGGCCGGCTTCTGCGCCGGTTCCGCCCTGCTGGCCTTCGCCGCGCATGCCCTGTTCGAATCCTGGGTGGCGCCCGATGCCCGGCAGTGGCTGGCCCTGCTGCTGCTGGGCGCCGGCCCGGTGGGTCTGGCCTTCTTCCTGTGGGACCACGGCATGAAGCAGGGCGACCCGCGGCTGCTGGGCACCCTGGCCTATGCGGTGCCCGTGGCCTCGACGGCGCTGCTGGTGCTGGCCGGCGCGGGCGACCTGTCCTGGCGGCTGGGCGTGGCGCTGCTGCTGGTGGCGGGCGGGGGCTGGGTGGCGGCGCGGGCGTAGGAGCCTACGCCCGTGCCGGTGGCGGCAGCGGCACGAAGCCGGCAGGCAACACGGCGGGGAAGCGCTCATGCCGGCGCGTCCAGGCGGCGGCGTGCGGCGACAGCCAGCCGATGAACGCCAGCATCAAGGCGTGGTGCCGCGCCAGGTCCCAGTGCAGGATGGGCTCGTGATGGGCGATGCGGTTCCGCAACTTGCGCAGCTGCGTCGCGGCCGTCGCCAGCCCGCTGCGTGACAGGCGCCGGCCCAGCGCGTCCCGCGCCCCGGGGTCGAGCGCATGGCGAAGGCTGTGTCGCCACAGCGCTTCGTATTGCGTGTTGAGCAGCGAGGTCCAGAACCCGAGGGACAGTTCGGCGATGATCCGCCCCGCCGCCTCCGGCTTCCCGTCCCTCGCGAGCTGGGTGCGCGCTTTCGCCAGCTGCTCCTGCTGGTGGCGCACCAGGAGGAGGCCGGGCAGGTCGAACCAGGCAGGCCCATGGCTCGCCGTGAGCGCGGCATGGAAGCGGTTGCGCATGGAGATTTCCAGCATCTGCATCGGCGTATGGAGCGCTTCCGACAGGGCAAGGTTCAGCGCGTAGAGCGCCAGGGCCTCATCCAGCACGCCGCCCGCCCAGCGCCGGTAGGTGTGACCAGCCGTTCGGCCGACAGCGCCGCCTCCAGCGCGGCCGCCTCCGCCGTCACGGAACCTGCTTGCAACGGCGGCTCCTTTCCGTCATTCTTCCGTCCGTACACCCCGGTGCCGCCTCTGCGAAAGCATGCGCCCGGGGTAATTTTTTGGCCTCATGCCTCCCGCGCCTCCGCCAGGATCAGCCGCCGCAGCCAGGCATGCCCCGCATCCGCCTCGAAGCGCCGGTGGAACACCAGGGACAGCCGCGTGTGGCTCACCTCCACCGGCGGGTCGCGCAGGGCCAGGCCATGCGCCGCCGCCATGCGCTCCGCCAGCCGCGCCGAGAGCGAGATCACGCACGCCGTTTCCAGCAGGATCGCCGGCACGGCGGACAGATGCGCCACCACCGCGCCCAGCCGCCGCTGCCGGCCCAGCTTTTCCAGCGCCCAGTCCATCGCCCCATCGCGCGAGCCATTGGGCGAGTGCAGCAGGTGGGGCACCGACAGGAAGCGCTCCAGCGTCAGCGGGCCCTGCGCCAGCGGGTGGTCGGCGCGCATCAGCGTGCGGAAGCCCTCCGGCAGCAGCCGCGTGCGGGTGTAGAGCGCGCCGGGCTCCGGCAGCACCGCCACCGCCAGCACGGCCTCGCCGCGCTCCAGCAGCGCCTCGGCATTGGTGCGGTCGGCATGGCGGAAGGCCAGCAGGCAGCCGGGCGCCTCGGCCGCCAGCCGGGCCACCAGGCGGGGGGCCAGCACGGCCTCGGCATATTCGCTCACGCCCACGGGGAAGACGCGGCGCGCGGTGGCGGGGTCGAAGGGCGCCGTGGCGGCCAGGGATTCCGCCAGCCGGTCCAGCGCCTCGGCCACCGGGGCGGCCAGGGCCTGGGCGAAGGCCGTGGGCTCCACCCCGCCGGGGCGGCGCAGGAACAGCTCATCCCCCAGCGCCGCGCGCAGCCGCGCCAGCGCATTGCTCACCGCGGGCTGCGAGAGGTTCAGCCGCTGCGCCGCGCGCGTCACGTGCCGCTCCCGCGCCACCGCGTCGAAGACGCGCAGCAGGTTGAGGTCGAGTTGCGCGAGGTCCGTCATTGGCGCCGGTGATGATGCGGGTTCCGTCCCGCGATTGGAAGCCGCGCGCGCATCGGCGCAGCTTGCCCGGCAGCGAGAAGGAACCACCGCATCATGACCAACGCCCAACCCATCGCCATCTTCCTGCTGCGCGTCACGCTCGGTGTCACGCTGCTGGCCCACGGGCTGCTGTTGAAGATCCTCACCTTCGGCCTGGCCGGGACCATGGGATTCTTCGGCTCGCTGGGCTACCCGCCCATTCTCGGCGCCGTGGTGGCGCTGGCCGAAAGCGCCGCCGGCATCGCGCTGATCCTGGGCATCTGGGTGCGGCCCGTGTCGCTGCTGCTGCTGCCGATCCTGCTGGGCGCCACCTGGCAGCACCTGGGCAATGGCTGGCTGTTCTCGCGCCCCGGCGGCGGGTGGGAATACCCCCTCACGCTGGTGATGCTGGCGCTGGCCCAGGCGGGGCTGGGGGCGGGGGCCTTCGCCATGAAGGCGCCGGTGCTGCGGGCCGCGAAGGCTGCATGAGAAAAGACCCCGGGGGGACAGCGTCCCCCCGGACCCCCGGCATCAGTCGTCGGTGCCCTTCAGGAAGGCGAAGTCGCAGCCTTCATCCGCCTGCAGCACCTCCTGCTGGAACAGGCGGGCATAGCCGCGCTTCGGCAGGGGCGGCGCGCCGGCAAAGGCCGCGCGCCGCGCCCCCAGCTCCGCCTCCTCCACCAGCAGCGTCAGCTCGCGCGCCGCCACGTCCAGCCGGATGCGGTCCCCGGTGCGGACCAGCCCCAGCGGGCCGCCCACCGCCGATTCCGGCGTCACATGCAGCACGATGGTGCCGAAGGCGGTGCCGGACATCCGCGCATCGCTGATGCGCACCATGTCCTTCACGCCGGCCGCCGCCAGCTTCTTCGGGATGGGCAGGTAGCCCGCCTCCGGCATGCCCGGCGCGCCCTTCGGCCCCGCATTCTGCAGCACCAGGATGTCGTCGGCCGTCACGTCCAGCGCGGGGTCGTCCACCCGCTCCGTCATGTCGCGCACGCTCGTGAACACCACCGCGCGCCCCTCGTGCCGCATCAGCGCCGGGCTGGCCGCGCTGTGCTTGATGACGGCGCCGCCGGGGCACAAATTGCCGCGCAGCACCGCCATGCCGCCCACCGGCTTGATGACGCGGATGACGGTCTGCCCTGGCACCTCCTCGGCGGCGTCGGCGTAGTCCTGCAGGGTGCCGCCCGTCACGGTCGGCGCCGTCATGTCCAGGTGCGGCGCCAGTTCCCGCAGCAGGCGCGGCACGCCGCCGGCATGGTGCAGGTGCTCCATGTAGTGCTCGCCCGAGGGCTTGAGGTCCACCAGGACCGGCACCTCGCGCCCGATGCGGTCGAACTCCGCCAGGTCCAGCGCGATGCCGGCGCGGCCGGCGATGGCCGTGAGGTGCACCAGCCCGTTGGTGGAACCGCCCGTGGCCTGGAGCAGCACCATGGCGTTGCGCACGGAGGCCGCCGTCACCAGCGCGCGCGGCCTTGGCCCGCCGCCCTGCGCCAGCGCCACCGCCACCTTGCCCGACGCCTCGCCGCAGCGCAGCCGCTCGGCATGCGGCGCGGGGATGCAGGCGGAGTTGGGCAGCGACAGGCCCATCGCCTCGATCAGGATCGCCATGGTGGAGGCGGTGCCCATCACCATGCAGGTGCCCACGCTCGGCGCCAGCCGGCCGGAGACCACCTCCACCTCCGCCTCGTCCATCCTGCCCGCGCGGTGCAGGCCCCAGAGGCGCCGGCAATCGGTGCAGGCGCCCAGCACCTCGCCGCGGTGGTGCCCCACCACCATGGGGCCCACGGGGACCGTCACCACCGGCACGTCCGCGCTCACCGCGCCCATCAGCGCCGCCGGCAGCGTCTTGTCGCAGCCGCCGACGATCACCGCCGCGTCCATCGGCTGCGCGCGCAGCATCTCCTCCGTGTCCATCGCCATCAGGTTGCGCAGGTACATGGAGGTGGGGTTGGCGAAGCTTTCGCCGATGGAGATGGTGGGGAAGCGCATCGGCAGCCCGCCCGCCAGCATGATGCCGCGGCTGATCGCCTCGATCAGCTGCGGCGCGTTGCCGTGGCAGGGGTTGTAGTCGCTCTCCGTGTCGGTGATGGCGATGATCGGGCGCTCCAGCGCATCCTCGCCATAGCCCGCGGCCTTGATGAAGGCTTTCCGCAGGAACAGCGAGAAGCCGGCATCGCCGTAGCTGGTCAGGCCCTTGCGGAGTCCCTTGCTCACCGGCCGCGGCTCTTCTCGTAGCGCGCCTTGTTCTCGGCATTGGGCGGGTACAGGCCGGGCAGGGCGGCGCCGCCCTCCACCTCGCCCATGATCCAGGATTCCAGCGCCTCCTGCTCCTCCGCGGTGGCCATCACCGCGTCCAGCAGCTTCGCCGGGATCAGCACCGCGCCGTCATCATCCACCACCACCACGTCATTCGGGAAGACGGCGACGCCGCCGCAGCCGATCGGCTCCTGCCAGTTCACGAAGGTGAGGCCCGCCACCGAGGGCGGGGCGGCCGCGCCCTGGCACCAGACCGGCAGCCCGGTGCCCAGCACGCCCGCGCGGTCGCGCACCACGCCATCGGTGATGAGGGCCGCCACCTTCCGCTTCGCCAGCCGCGCGCAGAGGATGTCGCCGAAGATGCCGGCATCGGTCACGCCCATGGCGTCGGCCACGCAGATCACGCCTTCGGGCATCGCCTCGATGGCCGCGCGGGTGCTGATGGGGTTGGACCAGGATTCCGGCGTCGCCAGGTCCTCGCGCGCCGGCACGAAGCGCAGGGTGAAGGCGCGGCCCACCAGCCGGGGCTGGCCCTCGCGGATGGGGCGGGTGCCGCGCATCCACACGTTGCGCAGCCCCTTCTTCAGCAGCACCGTGGTCAGCGTGGCGGTGGAGATGCCGGACAGGACCTGGATCACCTTCGGGTCCAGCGGCTGCACGTCAATGCTCATGATGGGGACGGTCCTTGCTTGCTTCCCATCCGCCATAGACCCGGCGGCGGGATGCGTCAGCCCCCCGGCGCCAGGCGCGCCGCCGCCGCATCCAGGGCGATCTGCGCCTTCAGCGCCTCGAAGGAGTCGAACTTCCGTTCCTCGCGGATGAAGCGCAGCAGGGCCACGCTGGCCTCCTGCCCGTAGAGGTCGCCTTCGAAGTCGAACAGGTGCGCCTCCAGCCGCGAGACGGGGTCGCCCCCCGCCGTGGGGCGCCGGCCCAGATTCGCCACGCCGGGCACCACCCGTCCATCCGCCAGGGTGGCGCGCACGGCATAGACGCCGCGCGCGGCCTCCAGGTGGCGGCCCAGCGGGATGTTCGCGGTGGGGAAGCCGATGGTGCGCCCGCGCTTGTCGCCGTGGCTCACCGTGCCGGTGATGGCGAAGGGCCGGCCCAGCAGCGCCGCCGCGCGCTCCGGGTAGCCATCCTGCAAAAGCCGGCGGATGCGGGTGGAGGAGATGGGCCCCTCCGCGTCGTCCAGGTGCGGCACCACGGAAAGCCCGATGCCCCGCGCCTCGGCCGCGCCGCGCAGGAAGGCGACGTCGCCGCCGCGGCGGTGGCCGAAGGCGAAATCGGCGCCGCAGGCCAGGTGGCGCGCGCCCAGGCCGCGATGCAGCACCTGCTCCACGAAATCCTCCGCGCCCATGGCGGCGAGTTCGGCGCCGAAGGGCAGGGCATGGATGTGCCGCACGCCCAGCGCGCGCAGGGCGGCGGCCTTGGCCAGCAGCAGCGTCAGCCGGAAGGGCGGGTCCTCGGGGCGGAAATGCTCGCGCGGGTGGGGTTCGAAGGTCAGCGCCGCCAGCGGCAGGTCCGGGCGGGCGGCATGGGCGGCGCGCAGCACCGCGGCATGGCCCAGGTGCACGCCGTCGAAATTGCCCAGCGCCACGGTGCCGCCGCGCGCGGCGTCGGGCAGGTCGCGCCAGCCCTGATGGATCATGCCTCGCGCGGCTCCATCCAGCGCGTCACGGCGGGCGGGGTCCAGCCCGCCAGCAGGTCCAGCGCCTCGCCGGGCGTGGCGGCGCGCAGGGCCAGGCCGGCATGGTGGGGGCGCACGAAGCCGCCCTGCACCATGCGCTCCAGCAGGGCGAAGAAGGGGGCCCAGGTGCCGTCGCCGCCATCCAGGTAGACCAGCCCCTTGCCGTGGATGCCCAGCTGCGCCCAGGACTGCACCTCCACGCTTTCCTCCAGCGTGCCGATGCCGCCGGGCAGCACGATGAAGCCGTCCGAGAGATCCAGCATGGTCTGCTTGCGCACATGCATGGAGGGGACGACGCGCAGCTCGGTGCAGCCGCCATGGCCCAGCTCGCGCTCCATCAGTGCCTCGGGGATGACGCCGATCACCTCGGCGCCGCCTTCCAGCGCGGCATCGGCGGTGATGCCCATCAGCCCCACCTTGCCGCCGCCATAGACCAGCCCCAGCCCGCGCGCGGCGATGGCGCGGCCGGTGGCGGCGGCGAGTTCGGCGTGCCGCGGGTCAAGCCCCGGCTGGGCGCCGCAGAAGACGCAGACGCGCTTCATGCGGGCATCCCCGCGGGACGCGGGGCTGCCCGCATGAGATTCTTCGTGCCCTCAGGCGCCGGGCGCGCGCTCCGCGCGCTTGGCTTGCGCCGCGCCGCGGATGCGCGGGCGGGGATGGCGGTTGGGCGGCGGGCCGCGCCGTGCGCGGCCGGGACGTGCGCCATCAAGGCAGCATCACCCCCGCCTCGCCCTCCAGCACCACCTTGCCCTCGACGGTGCAGCGGGTGGCGAGCGTGGCGCGCTTGCGGGCGGCATCCAGCGCCGTCACCTCCACCGTCGCCGTCACCGTCTGGCCGATCTTCACCGGCGCCTTGAACTTCAGCGTCTGCGACAGGTAGATCGTCCCCGGCCCCGGCAGCCGCGTGCCCAGCACGGTGGACACCAGCGAGGCCGAGAGCATGCCGTGCGCGATGCGCTCGCCGAACATGCTGGCCTTCGCGGCCTCGGCGTCAATGTGCACCGGGTTGGTGTCGCCCGAGACGGCGCAGAACAGCAGGATGTCCGCCTCGGTGATGGTCTTGGCGAAGGAGGCCGTCTGGCCCACCGCCAGCTCGTCGAAGGTCATGGATGCCGGTCCCGCGATTGCAGGCCGGCATCATGCCAGGGATGGCCGCGCGCCGCTATGCCGCGGCGTGCGCCGCCATGCCCCCGGGCGCCTTGCGCGACTCCAGCCGCCACACCGCCCAGGAGACCATGAGCCCCGCCGCCACCAGGGCGAAGTTCGCCATGCCCGGGTGCACGAAGGGGTTGCGGTTGCCGGTCTGGCGCACGATCTCGGCCCGCACCTCGCTCCAGGCATAGACGGCGCTGATGAAGGCGGAGACGGAGGGCACGAAGACCATCACCACCGCGAAGGCGGCCACCGGCAGGCGCCACTTCGCCAGCTGCGGCAGGAAGGCGGCGGCCAGCAGCAGGCCCAGCGCCAGCACCTTGGCCTTGGTGAACCAGGGCATCACCTGCCAGGCCGTGAAGCGCAGCGTGCCGGAATTGCCGCTCACCTGCAGGATGGGCAGCAGCGTCGCCACCACCGCCAGGCTCACGCCGATGATGAGCGTCGCCACCGCCGCGTCGTCGCGGCCATTCGCTGCCGTCATGGACCCCACTCCCATTGATGTGTTGATGACGGTTCAGTAACCATTCGGCCATGCGAATGCAAGCGCCATCCCATGCGCGCCGCGCAAATCTTGCCGAAGCGGCGCCGCGCCCGCAGATGGGCGGGATGATCCGCGCGCTGCTGCTCCTCTGCCTCCTTGCACTCCCCGCCGCGGCGCAGGAGTTCCGCGGCCATGGCGGGCCGGTGCGGGCGCTGGCCGTTTCGGGCGGGCTGCTGGCCTCCGGCGGCTTCGACCAGGCGGTGATCCTCTGGGACCCCCACACCGGCCAGGCGCGCCGCGTGCTGCGCTGGCACCAGGGGGCGGTCAACGCGGTCCTCGCCCTGCCCGATGGCCGCCTGGCCACGGCGGGCGAGGATGCGCGCATCGCCATCTGGGGCCCCGCCGGCGAGGAACCCGAGCGCGTGCTGCAAGGCCACAGCGAACCCGTGGCGGGGCTGGCCGCGCGCGAGGGCCGGCTGGCCTCCGCCGGCTGGGATGGCGCGGTGCGCCTGTGGGACCTCGCCACCGGCGCGGCGCGGGTGCTGGAAGGCCATCAGGGCACCGTCAACGCCGTGGCCTTCGCCGCCGATGGCGCGCTGCACAGCACCGGCCAGGACGGCACGCTGCGCCGGTGGGAGGCGGATGGCACGGGCAAGGTGCTGGCCGAATTCGGCCTGCCGCGCACCGCCCTGCTGGCCCTGCCGGATGGCACGCTGGCCGCGGCGGGGGTGGATGGCACGGTGAACCTGGTGGCCCCCGACGGCGCGGCGCGGGAGCTGCGCGCCGGTCCGCGCCCGGTGGTGGCCCTGGCCGCCACGGCGGATGGCGGCACGCTGGCGGTGGGCAGCATCGGCGGCAGCGTCGGCCTCTACGCCCTGCCGGAAGGGCGGCTGCGCGCGACGCTGGAAGGGCCGGGCCTGCCCGTGTGGTCCGCCGCCTTCGCCCCCGATGGCCGCGTGCTCTGGACCGGCGGGCAGGACCGGCTGCTGCGCGCCTGGGACGTGGCGACGGCCCGCCCCCTGGAACCGGCCGCCGCCCCGGTGGCGGAGGCGCTGCCCGCGGGGCTGGACCCGCTGGGCGCCGAGGTCTGGCGCGCCTGCCAAGCCTGCCACGCCCTGCGCCCGGATGACGGGCCGATGGCCGGGCCGCACCTGCACCGCCTCTTCGGCCGCCGCATGGGCACGGTGCCCGGCTATGCCTATTCCGAGCGCCTGGCGCGCGGCGACATCACCTGGACCGCCGAGACGGTGAGCGACCTGTTCACGCGGGGGCCGGACGTGGTGACGCCCGGCACCCGCATGCCGGTGCAACGCGTCGGCAACGCCGAGGAGATGGCGGCGCTGATCCGCTTCCTGGAGGCGGCGACGCGCTGAGGCGGCGCATGTTCAGAGCGTGAGCTTGCTCCAGCGCCGCGGGGCGATCTTGATCAGCGCATCCAGCGACATCGGCTCGCGCACGGGCTGCGGGCCCCGGCGCACCACCGCGGCCCTGGAGTTCGCCAGCACCTCGGCGAAGATGCCGCCGGCGCTGGCGCTGGCCATCACGAACTCGAAGACGAGGTTGCTCAGCGCCTCGCCGTCCCAGTGGTCGAAGCCGGTCCCGAGCCAGTGGGCCCAGGCCCAGTCCTCCAGCACGTAGAGCCCGTTCTCCCGCATGATCGGGAACAGCATCTCGAAGGTCGTGCGCGAGAAGGGATACAGGTGGCTGGCATCGTCAACCACGATGTCCACGGCCTGCCCGAACTTCTCCTCCACGATCTTGCGGACATTGGGGTCGGTCTGGGAAATCTTGTAGTGCAGGCGGACGCGGCCGCCGAAGCCCATGCGCTCGACGTGCGCCAGCACGGCCGGGTTGGGCTGGCGCATGTCGAAGCCCTCGATCCGCGCCTGCGGGAACATCTCCGCGAAGAGCAGCGCGGAGCCGCCCTCGAAGATGCCGATCTCAACGATGTTCAGCTTCTCGCCGAGGCTGGGCTAGGTCTTCTGGTACTCGTCGAAGAACTTGCGGGGCTTCAGGACGACGATCTCATCATCGGTCGTCTTCTGGTTCCGGTAGTCGCTGTTCGCGCAGCGCACCTTGATCCCGTTCAGGACCGCATTCGTCTCGTCCAGCCATTCAAGTGCCATGCGCCGCGCCTGCCTCTTCGATGATGCCGCTGGATAAACGAGCAGACAATGACACGTGATGCAAGCCTCGCGAGCGCCCCGGCGGGCACATGGCGCGACGCAGCCTCACCCCAGCAGCTGCCCCCCATCCACCACCACCGTATGCCCCGTCACCCAGGCGGCGAGCGGCGAGCACAGGAACAGCACGACGTTGGCCACCTCCTCCGGCGTGCCCAGCCGGCCGAAGGGGATGCTGCCCAGGATGCGGTTGTACAGCGCGGGGTCGGCGGTCTTCCGCGCCTCCCACGAGCCGCCGGGGAACTCGATGGAGCCGGGCGCGACGCCATTCACCCGGATGCCGTCGGGCGCGAACATGGCGGCCTGGGACTGGGTGTAGTTGATGAGCAGCGCCTTCACCGCCGCATAGGCCGGCGTGCGCAGCGACGGCCCATAGCCGGAGATGGAGGACAGGTTCACCACGCAGCCGCGCGAGGCCTTCAGCGCCGGCAGCGCCGCGCGGGTGGCGCGGAAGGTGGCCAGCACGTCCACGTTGAGCGAGGCCGCCCAGCCTTCCTCGGTATCCGTCGCGCCGAAGCCGGAGGCGTTGTTCACCAGCACGTCCATCCCGCCCAGCGCGGCCTCCGCCGCCGCGACATAGCGGCGCACCGATTCGCCGTCGCCCAGGTCGCAGGGCATGGCGTGGGCATCGGCGCCCAGCTCCGCCCGCGTGCGCTCCAGCGCCTCCGCCCCGCGGGCGCAGATGCTGACGCGCGCCCCGGCCCGCGCGAAGCCCAGCGCCACGCTGCGCCCGATACCCTTGGAACCGCCGCAGACCACCACCCGCTTGCCGCCGAAATCGAACATGAAACCCCCTATGCGATGGCCGGGCGTGCCCGGCTTCGCCGCCAGCGCAGCACGCCCCAGGCCGCCGCGCCACCCGCCGCCAGCAGCCCCAGCGCCAGCAGCGGCCGCACCGCCAGCCATGCCAGCGCCACCAGCGCGGGCGCCACCAGCAAGGTCAGCACCAGCGCCACGAAGCCGGTGCCGAAGCCCACCACGGCGCCCAGCGGCGGGATCACGTCCGCCAGCACCTTCAGCGGGTTCAGGATCAGCGCGAAGCCGATGAAGACCATCAGGGCCATGCCCGCGCGCAGGGCCCAGGTCAGCACCGCGTTCTGCTGCTCCGCCGCGCGGAACATCGCCGCCGCCGGCACCTGCCCGGTTTCCAGCAGGAAGAGCCGGTCGCCGGCGCGCGTCGGATAGGGGCCGAAGCCCTCGCCCATCTGCGCCGCCACCACGGAGAGCGCCTCCGGCCGCGCCACGCGCCAGCCCACCCGCAGGTCGCCGATGCGCGGGCTGGCGGGGTCGGCGCCGATGAAGCGCGGCTCGCCCAGGCTTTCCTCGGCCGGGATGGCGTCGAGCTGCTGCGCCGTCAGCCGGAAGCCGCCCAGCATGGCGCCGGGCGCGGTGAAGGCGCGGGAGGCATGGGTGGGAAGCGGGTTCTCATGCCCCTCGGGGCGGCGGAAGCGGCTGCTGTCCACCCGGCCTTCCGCCCAGCCGCGCGTGTAGCTGTAGGTGGTCACGGTCTCGGTGCCGCCGCCCAGGCGGGTGCGCGTCTCGCTGCGCTCCTCCTCGCGCCACTGGAACATCTCCACCGTCCGCACCAGGCGCAGCGTGCCGGGCGGGGGTGCGGCGCCCAGCAGCCCGTCGCGCGGGATCTCCGCCACCCGCACCGGCGCGGCCACATGCACCAGCGCGCCGTTGCGCGCCGGGTCGGGCCTCGCCGCATCCACGCTCACCACCAGCCCCGCCCCTTCGGCCAGCGAGCGCGCGGTGGTGATGGCCCGTCCCTCGTTCCAGAAGGCCAGCCAGCCGGCGATGGCCAGCAGCAGCAGCCCGAACAGGACGCCCCCCAGCGCCCCGCCGAGGCGCGACAGCCAGGATTGCGTGGTGGTCTCGGTGAACTGGTCGCTCATGCCGCGCATGGGAGGGTGCGCGCGGCCTTGACGCAAGGGGGCGCGCCGCGCACTCCGCCCCGCATGGCCGCGCCCCCCGTCCTCATCCTCGATGCCATCCGCTTCACCCTGGGCGGGAAACCCCTGCTGGAAGGGGCCGCGCTGTCCGTCGCGCCGGGCGAGCGCCTGGCGCTGGTGGGGCGCAACGGCTCGGGCAAGTCCACCTTCCTGCGCATCGCGGCGGGCGAGCTGGAGGCCGAGAGCGGCACCCGCTTCGTGCAGCCCGGCACCACCCTGCGCTACCTGCCGCAGGAGCCCGACCTGTCCGGCCACGCGACGGTGGAGGCCTATGTGCTGGCCGGCCTGGGCCCGGCGGACGACCCGCACCGCGCGCGATACCTGCTGGAATCCCTGGGCCTCTCCGGCGAGGAGGACCCGGCCCGCCTTTCGGGCGGCGAGGCGCGCCGCGCGGCGCTCGCCCGCGCCCTGGCCCCGCAGCCCGACATCCTGCTGCTGGACGAGCCGACCAACCACCTGGACCTGCCGGCCATCGAATGGCTGGAGGGCGAGCTTGCGGCCTTCCGCGGCGCGCTGGTCCTCATCAGCCACGACCGGCGCTTCCTCTCCGCCCTGTCGCGCGCGACGCTGTGGCTGGACCGTGGGACGACGCGCCGGCTGGACCGCGGCTTCGCCGGTTTCGAGGAATGGCGCGACGCCGTGCTGGCCGAGGAGGAAACCGCCGCCCACAAGCTGGGCCGGCAGATCGCGCGCGAGGAGCATTGGCTGCGCCACGGCGTCTCCGGCCGGCGCAAGCGCAACATGCGGCGCGTGGGCGAATTGCAGGCGCTGCGCCAGGCGCGGCGCGACCGCGTGCGCCCGCAGGGCAACGTCACGCTGGTGGCGGCGGAGGCCGCGCAATCCGGCGCGCTGGTGGTGGCGGCGGAGGGGCTGGAGAAGGGCTTCGGCGGCGCCCCGGTGGTGCGCGGATTCTCGACCCGCATCCTCAAGGGGGACCGCGTGGGGCTGGTGGGTCGCAACGGCGCCGGCAAGACGACGCTGCTGCGGATGCTGGTGGGCACGCTGCCGCCCGATGCCGGCACCGTTCGCCTGGGCACCAACATCCAGATGGCGACGCTGGACCAGATGCGCGCCGCGCTGGACCCGAACGCGACGCTCGCCGACACGCTGACGGAAGGGCGCGGCGACCAGGTGTGGGTGAACAACCAGCCGCGCCACGTGGTGGGCTACATGGGCGACTTCCTGTTCGCGCCCGAGCAGGCGCGCACCCCGGTGGGCAAGCTTTCCGGCGGCGAGCGCGGGCGGCTGCTGCTGGCCCGCGCCCTGGCCGCGCCCTCCAACCTGCTGGTGCTGGACGAGCCGACCAACGACCTGGACCTGGAAACGCTGGACCTGCTGGAGGAGATGCTGGCCGACTATGCCGGCACGGTGCTGGTGGTGAGCCATGACCGCGACTTCCTGGACCGCGTCTGCACCTCCGTGATCTTCGCCGAGGGCGAGGGGCGCTGGACCGAATATGCCGGCGGCTATTCCGACCTGCTGGCGCAGCGCGGGGCGGGCGTGACGGCGAAAGGCGCGGAGGCGAAGCCGGCGGCCGCGAAGGCGGCGCCACGCCCCGCCGCAACCGCGCCGGCGAAGATGAGCTTCAAGGACCGCCACGCCCTGGAAACCCTGCCGGCGACCATGGCGAAGCTGGAGAAGGAGATCGCCGTGCTGCGCGACTGGCTGGCCGATCCCGGCCTCTATGCCCGCGACCCCAAGGGCTTCGAGACCAAGTCCCGCGGCCTGGCCGAGCGCGAGGCCGCGCTGGCGGCGGCCGAGGAGGAATGGCTGCGGCTGGAGCTGCTGCGCGAGGAACTCGAAGGGTGACATTCCTGCTGCGCCTGCGCCGCATCCCCGCCGCGCTGGGCGTGCTGTGGGCCGCCCTGTGGGACCGGCGCACGCCGTGGCGCGCCCGGCTGCCGGCCATCCTCGCGGCGATCTACCTGGTCTGGCCGCTGGACCTCCTGCCTGATGTCATCCCGCTGGCCGGCTGGCTGGACGAGCTGGTGGTGGTGCCGCTGCTGCTCGGCCTGGCGCGGCGCGCCCTGCCGCCGGAGGTGCTGGCGCGGGCGGAGCTGGCGCCGCGCGCGCGCCGCAAATGGCCCTGGGCCGTGGCCGCCATCGCCGTCCTGGCGCTGCTGGGCATCATGGCGGGGAACTGGGGCGGGGCGTGACGCTCCGCTGCTCCACCAGCGTCTCCACCAGGGCGATGAGGCGCAGGATCTCCTGCTCGCGCAGCGCGTCCACCTTGGCGTGCAGCGCGGCGACCTCGCGCTCGGCCTTCACGTTCACGGCGTAGTCGTGGTGGGCGTGCAGGCGGTCCACCTCCGCCTGCCGGTTCTGGCTCATCATGATGATGGGCGCGGTGTAGGCGGCCTGGAAGCTCAGCACGAGGTTGAGCAGGATGAAGGGATAGGGGTCCCAGGCGCGGGTCCAGGCCAGGACGTTGGCGGCGATCCACAGCGCCAGGATCACGCTCTGCACGATGATGAAGCGCCAGGAGCCGACGAGGCCGGTGACGGCATCGGCCATGCGGTCGCCCCAGCGCAGGGGCGGGTGCGGCTGCATGCGCCGCAGCGCGCGCAGCCGGGCGTGGCTGTTCACCGGCCGCTCCAGCGCGCCGGGCGGCGGGCCAGGAAGCTGTCCACGCCTTCGCGGAAATCGGCGCTGGTGAAGCACATCGCCACCAGGTCGTCGCCATCGGGCAGGCCGCCCTGGGCGCGCAGCCGGCGCAGCGCCGCCTTGGTGGCGCGCAGCGTCAGCGGGGCATGGCCGCCCACCTGCGCCGCCAGCGCCCAGGCGCGGGATTGGAGCGCGTCGTGGTCCGGCAGGATTTCGGAGAGCAGCCCGGCGGCACGCATCTCCTCCGCCTCCATCAGCCGCGCGGTGAAGATCAGGTCCGTCACGCGCGCCGGGCCGATCAGCGCGGCCAGCCGCGCATGGTTGGCCATGGAGAGCGTGTTGCCCAGGGTGCGGGCGATGGGAAAGCCGAAGCGGGCATTGGCGGCGCCGATCCGCAGGTCGCACACGGCGGCGATGGCGGCGCCCCCGCCGGTGCAGGCGCCGGCGATGGCGGCGATGGTGGGCTTCGCGCAGTCCTCGATGGCGGTGAGGATGCGGTCCACCTTGGCCTCGTAGGCCAGGGCGTCCCCGGCGGTGGCGAAATTCGTGAACTGGCCGATGTCGGTGCCGGCGGCGAAGGCCTTCTCCCCCGCGCCGGTCAGCAGCACGGCCTTGATGCCGTCATCCGCGCTGGCCTCGGCGCAGGCGCGGGCGATGCCCTCGTACATGGCGAAGGTCAGCGCGTTGCGCGCCTGCGGGCGGTTCAGCGTGAGCTTGAGCACGCCGTCGCGGCGCTCGGAAAGCAGGTCGTCGGTCATGGGGCCAGGGTTGCAGGGTTGCGCGCAGGGTGGAAGATGCGCGCCGTCCGTTGGAGGAATGCGCCCATGATGCCCTTGTCCCGCTTCACCGTGCTCGACCTGACGCGCGTGCGCTCCGGACCCACCTGCGTGCGGCAGCTCGCCGACTGGGGCGCCAACGTCATCAAGGTCGAGGCGACGGACGAGGTGGACACCGGCAAGGGCCTGGGCGGCGAGCGCCACGGGCCGGACTTCCAGCACGTGCACCGCAACAAGCGCGGCATCACGCTCAACCTCAAGGCGCCCGAGGGCCGCGCCGCCTTCCACCGCATGGTGCAGAAGGCCGACGTGGTGGTGGAGAACTACCGCCCCGACGTGAAGCACCGCCTGGGCGTGGACTTCGACACGCTGAGCGCCATCAACCCGCGCATCGTGCTGGGCTCCATCAGCGGCTTCGGGCAGGACGGGCCCTATGCCAGGCGCCCGGGCTTCGACCAGATCGCCCAGGGCATGGGCGGGCTGATGAGCGTCACCGGCCTGCCGGGCCAGGGGCCGGTGCGCGCCGGCATTCCCGTGGCGGACCTCACGGCCGGGCTCTACTGCGCCATCGGCATCCTCACCGCGCTGCTGGAGCGCGAGGCGACCGGCAAGGGCCGCTGGGTCCATGTCTCGCTGCTGGAGGCGATGGTGGCGATGATGGATTTCCAGGCCACCCGCTGGACCATGAAGGGCGAGGTGCCGAAGCAGGCCGGCAACGACCACCCCACCACCATCCCGACCGGCCTGTTCCGCACCTCGGATGGCGTGGTGAACATCGCCGGCGGCGGCGGCGAGATGTGGAAGCGCATCGTGGCCGTGCTGGGCATCGAGGAGGAGGCCAGGGACCCCGACCTCGCCACGGACAAGCTGCGTTCGCAGAACCGCGCCAAGACCAACGCCGTCCTCCAGGCGAAGCTGGAGACGCGGAGCAGCGCCGAATGGGTGAGCGCCTTCAACGAGGCCGGCGTGCCCTGCGGCCCGGTCTATTCGATGGATCAGGTCTTCGCCGATGAGCAGGTGAGGCACCTGGGGCTGGAAATGCCGGTGCAGCACCCGCAGCTCGGCACCATCAACCTGGTGCGCGCGCCGATGCAGATCAGCGGCGTGGAATGCGCACGCAAGCCGACGCCGGAGCGCGGCGAGCACACCGACGCCGTGCTGGCGGAATTCGGCTTCTCGGCCGACGAGGTCGCGGCCCTGCGCGCGGCGAAGGCGATCTGACGATGAAGGTCACGCGCGTGCGCCAGGGCGTGGTGCCGATCAGCAGCGCCATCGCCAATGCCTACATTGATTTCAGCAAGATGACGGCCAGCGTCGTCGCCGTGACGGTGGAATCCGGCGATGGCCGCAGCGCCACCGGCTACGGCTTCAACTCCAACGGCCGCTACGCCCAGGAGGGGCTGCTGCGCGAGCGCTTCATCCCTCGGCTGGAGGAGGCGGGCGGGCTGCCGGCCCACGCGGATGGCGGCTTCGACCCCGTGCCGGCCTGGACGGCGCTGATGAAGAACGAGAAGCCCGGCGGCCATGGCGAGCGCAGCGTGGCCGTCGGCGTGCTGGACATGGCGCTGTGGGACGCCGCGGCCAAGCTGGCCGGCCTGCCGCTGTGGAAGCTGCTGGCCAACCGCTACAACAAGGGCCAGGCGGACGACCAGGCCTGGATCTACGCCGCCGGCGGCTACTACCACCCCGGCAAGGACGTGGATGCGCTGGTGGAGGAGATGAAGCGCTACCTCGGCCTGGGCTATTCGGTCGTGAAGATGAAGATCGGCGGCTCCCCCGGCATGCCGCTGCGCGAGGCGCTGCTGCTGGACCTGCAACGCATCGAGGCCGTGCTGGCGCTGCTGGACGGCAATGGCACGCGGCTCTGCGTGGACGTGAACGGGCGCTTCGGCCTGCACGCCGCGCTGTCCTACGCCGCCAGCATTCAGGGCTTCGGCCTGCGCTGGTACGAGGAGCCGCTGGACCCGCTGGATTTCTCCACCCACGCCACCCTGGCCGAGCACTACCTGCCGCCCATCGCGACGGGGGAGAACCTCTTCTCCATGGCCGATGCGCGCAACCTGATCCGCCATGGCGGGCTGCGGCCGGACCGCGACGTGCTGCAATTCGACCCCGCCCTTTCCTACGGGCTGGTGGAATACCTCCGCACGCTGGAGATGCTGCGCGCCCATGGCTGGTCCCCGCGGCGCTGCGTGCCGCATGGCGGGCACCAGTTCGCGCTGAACATCGCCGTCGGCCTCGGCCTGGGCGGCAATGAGAGCTACCCGGAGGTCTTCGCGCCCTTCGGCGGCTTCGCGGACTCCACGCCGGTGGAGAACAGCCGCATCCGCATGCCCGGCATCCCGGGCATCGGCTTCGAGGCGAAGAACGACCTCTACGCCGTGCTCAAGGACCTCTGAGCCGCGCGCGCACGTCCTTCGCCATGGGGCCGGCGGCCTTCACCGCCGCCTCCAGCTCCGCCTTCGTGACGCCGAGCGCCTTCGTCCAGTAGGCGACCTCGTGCGGTTCGGAGAGGCTGATGCGCTGCGCGTCCTGCGGGGCGCGTTTGGTGGGGTCGTCGGCCATCGCCGTGCCTCCTGCTGCCGCACGGTGAACCCCGGAGGCGGCGGCAGCGTTGCGTGCCGCCACGAAGGCGGCGGGCACGCCACGGGAGGCGCCGGCGGGACCACGCCCCGCAGCCTCCCCCGGCTGCGCGCGAAGCCTGGACGGCGCCGCGCATGGCATGACCGTTCCTGACGCACCCCCCTGCCACCCTCCCCGCATGGGCACCCCGCCCATGAGGGAGACACCATGCACCGCATCCTGGCCCTGCTGGGCCTGCTGCTGACCACCGCCTGCGCCACCGTCACGCAGGGCACCACCGCCACCATCGCCGTCACGACCGAGCCGCCGGGCGCCACCTGCACCATCTCGCGCGAGGGCACGCCCATCGCCGTGGTGAACCCCACCCCGGGCACCGTCACCATCAGCCGCTCCACCCGCGACCTGTCCACGCGCTGCGAGCGCGCGGGCCACCTGCCGGGCATCGTCGCCACCCCGGCCGGCTTCCAGGCGATGACGCTGGGCAACCTGCTGATCGGCGGCATCATCGGCGTGGCGGTGGACGCCGCCTCCGGCGCCATGGGCACCTATCCCGGCGCCATCACCCTGACGCTGCCGCCGGCGCAGTTCGCCACGCCCGAAAGCCGCGCCGCCTGGTTCGCGCAGCGGCGCGAGGAGATCAGCCGCAACGCCGCCGAGCGCACGGCCGCCGCCCGCGCCGCCTGCCCCACGGGGCGCACCCAGCGCGGCGCGCCGGATGCCTGCGAGCAGTCGGTGGCCTTCATCGAGCAGGTGCGGCAGGACCAGCTTCGTCAGCTCGACGAGCAGGAACGGCAGGGCGTGCTGCCGCGGACCTGACCGGCCGCGCCGCCGCCACCACCCGCCGGCGCACGGAAACGGCGCCGGCGGGGATGGCGGCGAAGGCATCCTTCTCCGCCTCCAGCAGCAGCACGCCGGCGAAGCGGGGCAGCGCCCAGCGCCCCGGCGCCTCCCACAGCGGCGCCGCGCCCAGGGCCCAGCGCCAGGGCAGCGGCGGCTGGAACAGCGCGCCGTCCCGCCGCGCGACGCGGAACATCTGCCCTTCCAGCAGCCGCTGCGCCTGCCCGGGCGAGAAGGGGCGGCCCTGGCCGAAGGGCGTGTGCTCGAACAGGGCCCAGTTGCCCAGGCGGTTGGGCACCACCGCCAGCAGCCGCCCGTGGTCGCGCAGCACGCGCCAGCATTCGCGCAGCAGGGCGTTGGGCCTGCCGCCCGCCTCCAGCGCATGGGCCAGCACGATGCCGTCCAGGCAGCGGTCGGGCAGGGGCAGGCGGGCCTCGTCCACCACGGCGCCGTCCAGCGCCTCCAGCCCCTCGGGCACCAGCAGCAGGCGGCGGCCGGTGCCGGAGGGCAGGCCCTTCAGGTAGGGGCGCGCCCAGCCGATGCCCGCCACGTCCAGCCGCCCGGCCTCCGGCCACAGCGCCGCCAGGCGCTGGCGCACCAGCCGCGCCGCCATGGCCCCCAGCGGCGAGGCATGGAAGGCGCGCAGCCCATGGACCTGTTCGCTCATGGAGGGGAATATGGGGGCGAGAGGGAGTTCCGCGCCACATGCTGCATGTCGAGCCCATCGCCATCCTGGAGGACAACTACGCCTGGCTGCTGCGCGACCCCGCCACAGGCGCCACCGCCGTGGTGGACCCCGCCGTGGCGGAGCCCGTGCTGGCGCGCGTGCAGGCGCTGGGCGGCCGGCTGGACTGGATCCTCATCACCCACCACCACGGCGACCACATCGCCGAGCTGCCGGCGGTGCAGGCCGCCACCGGGGCGAAGGTCGCCGGCAATGCCGCCGATGCCCACCGCCTGCCGGCGCTGGACCTGGCGGTGAACCCTGGCGAAGCCTTCGCGCTGGGCGAAAGCCGCGCGGCGGTGCTGGACAGCCCCGGCCACACGCGCGGCCACATCGCCTGGGCCTTCGCGGAAGGGCAGGCGGTGTTCTGCGGCGACACGCTGTTCTCCATCGGCTGCGGCCGGCTGCTGGAAGGCACGGCGGAGGAGATGTTCGCCTCCCTGGCGCGGCTGGCCGCGCTGCCGGACGCCACGCGGGTGTGCTGCGGGCATGAATACACCCTGTCCAACCTGCGCTACGCCCGGCACGTGGAGCCGGACAACCAGGCCCTGGCGGCGCATGAGGCCCAGGTGCAGGCGCTGCGCGCCCGCGGCGAGCCCAGCCTGCCCACGACCATCGGGCTGGAGCGCGCGTTGAACCCCTTCCTGCGCGCGCGCGACGTGGCGGCGCTCGCCGCGCTGCGCGCGGGCAAGGACAATTTCCGCTGAAACGAGGAAACGAGACGATGAAGCTGTATCATTCCGGCGCCAGCCCCTTCGTGCGCAAGGTCAATGCGGTGGCCATCCATCACGGCATCGCGCTGGAGCGCGTGCCCACCAACCCGCATGAAAGCCCCGAGGCGCTGCTGGCCGACAACCCCTTGAGCAAGGTGCCGGCGCTGGTGACGGATGACGGCATCGCGCTCTGCGACAGCCCGCTGATCTGCGAATACCTGGACAGCATCGGCACCAGCGACAAGCTGATCCCCGACCACGGCGCGCCGCGCTGGAACGCGCTGCGGGTGGCGGCGCTGGCGGATGGCATCATGGACGCCGCGGTGGGACGGCGCATGCAGATGGCCTTCCCGCAGGATGAAGGCCGCCAGCGCTTCGACACGCGCGCCAGGGCCGCCATCGGGCGCGCGCTGGACGTGCTGGAGGGCGAGGACGACGCGGCGCCGCTGACCATCGGCGCGGTCGGCGCGGTGTGTGCGCTGGGCTACCTGGATTTCCGCTTCGGGGCCGAGGACTGGCGCACGGGCCGGCCCCGGCTGGCGGCGTGGTACGAACGGACCGTGCAACTGGCGCCCTTCGCGGAGACGATGCCGCAGGGATGAACCTCCGCGACCCCGGCCTGCCGGCCGAAGCCGTCATCGCCGCGCTGGGCCTGCGCCCGCACCCCGAGGGCGGGCATTACCGCGAGGCGTGGCGCGATGCGCCCGCCGATGGCACGCGCGGCGCCGGCACCGCCATCCATTTCCTGCTGGCGCCCGGCGAGCGCTCGCACTGGCACCGGGTGGATGCGGCGGAATGCTGGCTGTGGCAGGGCGGCGGCCCCTTGGTGCTGCGCATGCCGGGGCGGGAGGTGCTGCTGGGGCCGGATCTCGCGGCGGGGCAGGCGCTGATGGCCGTGGTGCCCAAGGGCGAGTGGCAGGCGGCGGAACCGCTGGCGGGCTGGGCCCTGGTGGCCTGCACCGTCTCGCCCGCCTTCGCCTTCGCCGGCTTCGAGCTGGCGCCGGAGGGCTTCGAGCCATGAGCACCAGCCTGGCCTGGGACGAGCGCTACGGCGCCGGCACGGACCTCTTCGGCGCCGCGCCCAACGACTACCTGCGCGCGCAGGCCTGGCGCCTGCCCGCCACCGGCACCGCCCTGGCGCTGGGCGATGGCGAGGGGCGCAACGGCGCCTTCCTGGCCGCGCATGGGCTGGAGACGCTGGCGCTGGACTGGTCCTCCGTCGCCATCGCCCGCGCGCGGGGCCGCCACCCGCGCCTGCGCGCGGAGACGGCGGACCTGACACGCTTTCCCTTCCCGGATTCCGCATTCGACGTGGTGGCCTGGATCTACCTGCACCTGCCGCCCGAGGACCGCGCCCTGGTGGCGGCCGGCGCCTGCCGCGCGCTGCGGCCCGGCGGGCTGCTGGTGCTGGAATGCTTCGCCCCCGCGCAGGAGGGGCGGCGCTCCGGCGGCCCGCGCGAGGCGGCGCTGCTCTGGACCCGCACGGCGGCCGATGCCTGCTTCGGCGGGCTGGATCTGCTGGAATGCACCGAAGGCACGGTGCGGCTGGACGAAGGCCCCAAGCACCAGGGCCCGGCCGAGGTGCTGCGCGGGGTGTGGCGCCGGGCCTGAACGCCGTGCCAGCATGGGCCAAAACCACGGAGGCCACGCCCATGCATCCCACCCGCCGCGCCGCGCTGGCGCTGCCCCTGCTCGCGTTTCCCGGCCTGGGGCGCGCGCAGGAGCGCTTCCCGTCCCGTCCCATCCGCCTGGTCGTCGGCTTCCCGCCCGGCGGCGGCTCGGACCTGGTGGCCCGCCCCATCGCCCAGCGCATGGGCGAGCTGCTGGGCCAGGCGGTGACGGTGGAGAACCGGGGCGGCGCCAACGGCAACCTCGGCCTGGACGCGGTGGCGAAGGCCCCGGCCGATGGCTACACCTTCGGCCATGTCAACAACGCCGTCATCGGCGTGAACCCGCTGCTCTACCGCAACCTGCCCTTCGACCCCGTGCGGGACTTCGAGGCGCTGGCGGCGGTGACGGTGGGCGGGCTGTTCCTGATGGTGCCCGCCGCCCTGCCGGTGCGCACGCTGGGCGAGTTCATCGCGCTGGCGCGGCGCGAGCCGGGGCGGATGAACTTCGCCTCCGCCGGGCCCGGCTCCATCACCCACCTAGCCTACGAGCTGTTCCGCCGCCAGGCGGATGTGAGCCTGGAGGTGGTGCATTACCGCGGCTCGGCGCCCGCCCTGCAGGACATGCTGGGCGGGCGCGCGCAGCTGATGATTGACGGCATCAACCTGGCCAAGGCCCAGGTGGACAGCGGCGCGGTGCGCGCCCTGGCCTTCCTCAACGCCGAGCGCCACCCGCTGATGCCCGACGTGCCCACAGCGCGCGAGCAGGGCCTGACCCAGTTGGTCATCCCCGGCTGGCAGGGCTTCGTGCTGCGCGCCGGCACGCCCGCCCCGGTGGCGGAGGCGCTGGAAGGCGCGGTGCGCTCCGCGCTGGCCGATCCCGGCGTGCAGGCCACCTTCAACAACCAGGCCATCATCACCCGCTTCGCCGGCCGCGCCGAATTCGCGCGGATGATCCGCGAGGAAACGGAGCGTTGGCGCCCCATCGTGCGGGAAATGGGGCTGACGCTGGATTGAGGGCGATGGCGCGGGGCGGATGCCGGGCGCGCCCGGCGCGCCTCGCCGCCCACCCGGGCGCACCGATGGCGCGGCGATGCGCGCCGATCAGCGCATCCGCTCGACGCGCACGCGCCCATCCTGCCCGCCCACCGGGCGGCGGATGGCGTCGGCGAACTTCGCCGCCACGCGGGGGTCCACCTCGAACTGCGTCTCGCGGCCCAGGATGCGGATGCGGCCGATGGCGTCGCGCGTCACATGGCCACGGCGGCAGATGAAGGGCAGCAGCCAGCGGGGGTCGGCGCCGTCCTCGCGCCCCACATCCATGCGGAACCAGTTGCCGGCGGCATCCGGGTCGCGGCGCTCGCGCGGGGGCGGGGCCTGGCGCTCGGGGGCCTCGGCCAGCTCCTCCGGCGCGGGCAGG